>CAZPSR010000028.1:0-15587 GCA_964589135.1 uncultured Syntrophomonas sp. | reverse complement strand
CTAAGCTCTACCACCTATCAATCCTTCGGCGTTGGTTTGCCTTTCATACCGGAGGAGGGTAAGTTGCAGCATATCAATGGCAAATATTTACTGAGTGGCTTAAATCGTAATTTTTATAAAATTAATATTGGCTTTATGGATCTGGCTCGACAGGGGCTATCTTATAATGGCCGGCACTTTGCTTTTCAGGATTACTTTATATCCGGGACCAAACTGGTCTTAGAGGTAAAAGATTATACGATCCTGGAATTGCTAAGGGTATATATCAGGAGGGTTTACAGTGAGTGAACAAAAAAGAGAAGCAAAGGCACCGGGCCAACTAGAGGCGGAAGAGGACCAGCAGTCATCCAGGCAATTGATAGAGGAAGAAAAAGTAGATGTGGAGCAAGTAATAGCCCAATATGATCGGGAATCCAACTACCGGCGTTATGATGGGCTATGGAAGTGGATAGTATCCATAATCGCTATTAGTTTTTCTTTGTTTCAATTGTATACCGCTATATTCGGTGTGCTGGATGCCCATGTTCAAAGGTCTATACACCTGGCTTTTGCTATGGCCCTGGTCTTTATTTTGTTTCCCGGCCGTAAAACTTGGCCTCATAACCGCATGCATCCCTTTGATGCAGGGTTGGCCGTGATTGCTACGGCCCTGCCTTTATATGTGGTTGTTTTTTATCAGCAGCTGGTATATCGCTCTGGATTGCCGACTACTATGGATATGGTGGTAGGCATACTGGGAGTGATACTGGTCCTGGAAGCTGCTCGGCGAGTGGTGGGATGGCCTATCGTAATTGTGGCCGGTGCATTTTTAGCCTATGCTTTTGCCGGCCCCAACATTCCGGGAGCCTTTGCCCACCGGGGGGTTAGTCTCCCTAGTCTGGCTGGACATCTATATTTCACTACCGAAGGAGTATTTGGCATACCCCTCGGGGTATCAGCCACATTCATATTTTTGTTTATACTCTTTGGCGCCTACCTGGAGAAGACCGGTTTAGGGAAATTCTTTATTGATTTGGCCAACGGCCTGGCGGGATGGGCCCGGGGAGGGCCGGCCAAAGTTGCGGTTATTTCCAGCGGATTGATGGGAACCATATCCGGCAGTTCAGTGGCCAATGTGGCGGGAACCGGTAGTTTGACTATTCCGATGATGAAAAAACTTGGTTATAAACCAGAATTTGCTGGTGCAGTTGAAGCCGCAGCATCTACGGGGGGGCAGCTCATGCCGCCTATCATGGGAGCCGCTGCCTTTCTAATGGCGGAATTTATAGGGATTCCTTATGTAAAAGTGGTACAAGCGGCTATTATACCAGCCTTTTTATACTTTACCGGGGTTATGCTCTGTGTACATTTTGAAGCTAGAAAAGAAGGATTAAGAGGTATGTCCAGGGAAGAACTCCCTAAGATTGGCCGGGTATTAAGGGAGAAAGGCCACTTGGCTATTCCCCTTATTGCTGTCATATGGCTCTTGGTAAGCGGAAGAACTCCAATGCGGGCTGCCCTCTGGGCAATTGGTCTTACCATAGCAGCGGCCATGTTAAGTTCCTCTACCCGTATATCCCTGCGGGATATAATTCAGGGTTTGGAAGACGGTGCCCGAGCAGCCTTGGGAGTAATTATAGCTTGTGCCACGGCTGGCATTATTATTGGAGTTGTAACTAAAACCGGATTGGGACTTAAACTGGGTTCAGTATTGATTGATATGGCTAATGGAATGTTGCTGCCCACTCTGATTTTTACTATGATTACTTCCATAATACTGGGTATGGGTGTGCCGACTACCGCCAATTATGTTATAACTTCTACTATTGCTGCTCCCACCATTATTCAGCTGGGAGTCCCGGTTATTGCAGCCCATATGTTCACTTTCTATTTTGGCATAATTGCCGATGTGACCCCACCAGTAGCCTTGGCTGCCTTTGCCGGTGCGGGAATAGCTGGTAGTGACCCTATGAAAACCGGGGTAAATGCTTCCAAGTTGGCCATTGCTGCTTTCCTTATACCCTATATTTTTGTTTTATCTCCTGCGTTATTAATGGTAGATACCACCCTGCCCGCTGTTTTATTAATTGTATTGACTTCAGTCACCGGCATGTTAGGAGTAGCTGCTTCTGTTTCAGGCTTTTTCATTATTCGCACTCGATGGGTGGAGAGGATCTTGTTATTTATTGGCGGCTTGCTGATGATAGATCCCAATATAAAGACCGATTTAATAGGGGTAGCTCTGCTGGCAATGGCTTTATTGCTGCAAATTTATCGCCGCCGCAAAGCGGAAGAGGATAATTACCTGGCCAGCGCCTAAAGAGGGAAGCGAGGAATAGGCTTGATGCCCCATACGCAGCCCGGCAGGATTATTCCAGCCGGGCTGCCAATAGCTCCAGGGTTGCCTGGGTATTTTTGTTTTTCTGGTATAATTATGCTATTAAAGGATAAAATAGATTGTTAATGCCAATATATTTTTACTTAAAGGAGGAATATCATTGCCAGGTAAAGCCAAAACACGAGAAGAAATTGAAGCCAGATACAAATGGAAGTTAGAAGATATATACAGTCAGGAAGAAGACTGGGAACGGGATTTTGAACAAGTCAAACTGCAAACCCAGGAAATAGAAAAACAGCGGGAAACCCTGGGAGACTCAGCCCAGGAACTGCTTAAAACTCTTGGTTTGCTGGAAACCCTTGACCGCCGAATGGAAGCCCTGTTTGTATATGCTAAAATGCGTAAGGATGAAGACAACACCAACCCCCATTATCAAACTCTGTTTGACCGGGCTCAGGGCATTATGGTACAGGTGCAAAGTGCTACCTCATTTGTAATGCCGGCAATTATTGCCATACCGGAAGAGCGATTAGAGGAATTCATAGCCCAGGATTCTGATCTAGAGATCTATCGAAAATTCTTTGACGAATTACTCCGGCAGAAAGAACATATATTAAGCCCCGCTGAAGAGAAGATTCTGGCCATGTCCAGTGACCTTTCCATTGCCCCGCGCAATATTTTTACCATGTTCAATAATGCTGATATTAAATTTCCGCTAATCAAGGATGAGGATGGAGAAGAGATCGAGCTGACCAAGGGGCGTTATGCCGGGTTGATGGAAAGCAGTGACCGTCGGGTCAGGCAAGAAGCCTTTACCGGACTCTATGATTCCTATACTAAAATGCGCAATACCTTGGCCAGTACCTTGAGTTCCAGTGTGAAAAGTGACATTTTCTATGCCAAGGCCCGGAAATATGATTCTGCCTTACAGGCCTCCCTGGATGGAGATAACATCTCCCTGGAGGTTTATGACAACCTGATAAACTCCGTGCACCAAAATCTGGATTTAATGTATCGCTATATTAAGCTGCGCCGAGAAATGTTGGGCCTGGATGAATTGCACATGTATGATCTTTATACCCCCCTGGTGCCGGAATTTAAGATTAGAATAGACTATGAGGAGGCCAAGAACCTGGTAATAGAAGCTTTGCAGCCCCTGGGTGATCAATACCTTTCCGCCCTTAAAGCCGGCTTGGATTCGGGGTGGATTGATGTTTATGAAAACCAGGGCAAGACCAGCGGAGCCTATTCCTGGGGCTCTTATGATAGTCATCCCTATGTACTGCTGAACTATGATAATAAATTGAATGATGTATTTACCCTGGCTCATGAAATGGGACATGCTATCCACAGCTATTATTCCAATAAAGCCCAACCCTATATTTACAGCCAATACACCATATTTGTAGCTGAGGTGGCCTCTACGGTAAATGAGTCCCTGCTCATTGACTACCTCTTGAAGAAAAGCACTGATACCAGGGAAAAAATGTACCTGATCAATCATTACCTGGAGCAATTTAGAGGGACCGTATATCGGCAGACTATGTTTGCCGAGTTTGAAAAAATAGTACACGAGCGGGTAGAGGCGGGTCAGGCTTTGACTCCCGATTCACTGTGCCAGATTTATCGGGATCTTAATGCACTATATTATGGCCCGGAGCTAATCCTGGATAAGGAAATTGAAATGGAATGGGCCCGTATACCCCATTTTTATTCCGCTTTTTATGTTTATAAATATGCCACTGGTTTTTCTGCTGCTACTGCTATTAAGCAAATGATAATAGAGGAGGGCCAAGGGGCGGTGGATCGCTATCTAGAATTCCTGGGTTCGGGGTCCAGGGATTATCCACTTAAGCTTTTGCATAAGACTGGAGTAGATCTTACCACTCCAAAACCGGTGGATAAAGCCTTGCAGTACTTTAACCATTTGCTGGCTGAATTAGAAGCCATGATATGACGAGAAGGGTTCCGGCCGGTTAAATGGCTTTGCTCCCCATTGACAAAAAAATATTAAATTGGGTCGGCTTAAATATTAATTCCTCAAAATGCGCATATTATTTAAAGATTATCCAAGTTAACAGGGGGGATTAAATTTGACCCATTTAAATAGTGAAGCCATATTCGATCATGCCATGGAGGAGATATATCCTCGCTTAAAACAATTGGCTAGCTATGACCTGGTTATAGGGATACCTTTTAATGAAGAGAATGAGCAGCTCTTTAAGGTGTTGGAGTCTATTGATGAAGTGTTGGACTCCTGGATTGGACGTCGGCAGCTCATAGTATGTGTAGGGGATTATTTGGCTGAACCAGCCCTGGAACTAATCCAGCAATTGAAGCTCAAGCATCCTCATCTGGAATTTGTGCTGCCACCTGAAATAAGCGGGCGGGGAACGGCTATTCGGGCTATGTTGGAAATAAGCAAGCGGCTGCAGGCTGATCTGCTTGTTTTCAGTGCCAAAATGGCTACCCCGGAGGGGCCGGGCATTGGCAGCGCCTGGCTGGAAAGCCTGCTTACTCCCATTCAGGGTAATTATGATATGGTTTTGGCCAGTCTGCGAAGGTATCTGGGCATCGATAGTGTAGCCCATATGCTGGCGGCTCCTATACTGGAAACCTTTTATGGTTTTCGTATGTCCGAACCCCTGGGCGGAATATATGCCATTTCCCACGAATTGGTGGAGAAATTAGCCCATGAGGCCATATTTTGGGGAAACTGCATCCAGGGTTATGGAATCGACTTCTGGCTGCTTACCCGTGCTTTATGCTGGAATAAGAGTGTCTGTGAAATGAATATTGGCAGCAGCGAAGCAGTTTCCCATAGCCTGGAAAAACAAAATCATATATTCTGCGATACGGTATTGACCGTATTTGAATCTATCAAGCGGGATAGCGCTATCTGGATGCAGGATAAATTAGTGCTCAAGGTAGCTGATACTCTGGCCCGCAGCACCCGCAAAAGGACTGAGGTTATAACTCACCCGGTTCCTATGCTTATCAAGGATTTTAAGGCCGGATATGGGGCCTATAAAGAGACCTTTGATCATTATGATCAGGAGCAGAAGCTGGAGGCTTTACTCAAGTTGCCTGAAGAAGAATTTTTCTTTGATGACGATCTTTGGGTTTCACTGCTGTTCGATTTTATGTTTGCCTATACCTTTGGTTCCGAAGAGGAGCAAAAGAATGTATGTACTAGCTTTACTTTGTTGTACAGTGGGAGGATGGCTAGTTATGCGGTAGAATTGCAGCGATTCCAGCAGCAATTAAACCAATCGAGTTTTGAAAGTAAAGAGGAATTTCTGGCCCGCAAAATTGATGCTATGCGTCAACGGCTTACCGTTGTGTTAAGGGGTATGAAAGGGGATTTTGTTCGGGAATGGATCAAGCGTTCGGAACAGTCCCGTCCCCCTTTGGTACCCTTGGGTTATATGGAATATGTACCAGGAAAACCCATAGTTATTCCTAAAAAAATTGTGGGTAAAGATAAAAGACTGGTAGAAACTGATAACATATTTAAAGATCTGCGCAAGCAGTATGGGGAATCTTTTAATCATTTTATGACTGAGGGCTTAGGCCTAACTGCGGATGCTTCTCCAAGTGAGATGAACCTGGGGGTAGAAGAGTTTATGCAAAGCCTGGAAGCCATGTTGGCTGAACTGCTGCCGGGGGACCTGCACAAACGGGATGGGGTAAGCCAATTTGTGGAGACTCTGTTTAATCTGCTGCCCAAGCATAAAATGTTCACGATCCACTCTGACATTTTGCGAGAAATGCTGGTTAGATTTCCGCCCATCAACGTAATGATACCTTTAGGCTTTTTCAAACCGGCGGATCTGATCGATGCCATGGGAACCCGGGATGCCGTCAGTTATTCCAACCTGATTGAAACCCGGGCTTATACTGACCGAGACTTGGAGTGGCTGGCCCAGACCCTCAAACCAGAGAGTTTTGAATGGGTGGAACTTAAACCTATTATATTGGATGAAGATCTGCATATGGGGATACTGTCCCGGGGCAAGATATCCTACTCCAATCATATTACCGCCCGCATATCGATAAAACCCTTGGAATATGACAGTGGAGGCAAATATCCTCGCTTAAGGTATTTTCTGAGCATTGTACGTCGTATGGTGGTAGCTGAGCATTATTCCCAGCTGTTCCGCAGCATAGTATCGGAACGGAAGAATATTGGCCGCCGACTCTATAATTCTATTATAGGACTTACTAAAGGGGATGATTTCTCCGCCCATAATATTTTCGAAAATTATCATCATCGGGGGATGGCAGGGAAAATTCGTTACCTGGCCGATAAATTAGCGGCAGATGACCAAGAAAGCCCGGCTCGGCTTCTTCGTCTGGCTGCCGATGGCTATGGCCTGACCCAGGTGATGGAAGACAACAGCTTTTTAACTTGCTCAGCCTGGAGTTGGGCCAGCTACAGTTTCAAAGGGGGGCAGAGCAATCCTGGCCCCTGGACTACCACGGTGGAAAGCCGCTGGTTTAATCATAATTTCTTGGAGATCCTATACCAGAAGTTGGGTTACGATGTGGACAGCATAATGCAAATTGTTTTTCGCTTGATCCAATCTGGTCAGAGTAGTCAAAACCTGCTGGATACCCTGCTGCCTACCCGACCCAAGGATGTTACGGTAGTAGTGCAGGAACCCACTGATAAACCCAGCAAACATCTAGTTCGCTATGAGGGGAATCCTATTCTGGAACCCATTAAGGAACACCACTGGGAATCCAAATATGTATTAAATCCTGGATCACTGCGCATCGGGGAAAAAGTATACTTGTTCTATAGAGCAGTAGGGGATGATAATATCTCCCATATTGGATTGGCTGTCACTGATGGCTATCAGGTGCTGAAAAGGCTGCCAGAACCTATTTTTTCCCCGCTTACTCCGGAAGAGAAGATGGGTTGTGAAGACCCCAGGTTAATTAGAATAGAAGACCGCATCTACATGCTTTATACCGCCTATGACGGTAATATTGCTCAAATCGCAGCGGCTTCCATTGCGGTTGAGGACCTGATTCAGGAAAGATATCGAGCCTGGAGAAGGGATGGCCTGGCTTTTAAAAACATTTGGGATAAAGATGCTATTCTCTTTCCAGACCGTATCAATGGAAAATATGTTATTTATCACCGGATTGAACCCAGTATATGGGTTACCTATATGAACCAAATTAAATTCCCTATCAAAGAAAATCATGCTATTATTGTGGGACCCCGACCTGGCCGGATGTGGGACTCATTGAAAATCGGGGCCGGAGCCCAACCTATAAAAACCAAGCATGGTTGGCTTTTGATTTATCATGGGGTAGATTATAACTATGTCTATAGCCTGGGAGTTCTGTTGGTAGACTTGGAAAATCCTCAGAAGGTAATATATCGCTCGCCCAATCCGGTTCTGGAACCGGAGGAAGATTATGAACTCGGTTTGAGCGGGGCCTGGGTGCCCAATGTGGTCTTTACCTGTGGGGCAGTAGGAGCCAAAGATAAGGAAGTATTGGAAGATGACGATAAAGTCCTGGTATATTATGGAGCAGCTGATACCAGCATCGGTGTAGCTACTGCTACGGTGGCAGAATTAATACCGGATGAATTTAGGAAGAAGTAGAAAGTGGAAAGTAGAAAGTGGAAATAATCCTGCCTGGGAATAAGAAAGCAACTGCTGGAAAGTATTCCTGGGCAGTTGCTTTTGAAATGCCTCAAAAATTAAGGGGAATCCGGCCCATTAAATCATGGTCAGAGCTCCTTTATCCAATAGCGCTATCATCCGCCCTATTGGTTAGAGAACTTATTAGCTGATCAGTCAACAAGAGGGATAAAACGGCTTCCGCTCCCTGGTTTAGATTAACCCCGGAGGGAGTCAGGGCATCATAAGCCCCCCCAGAATTAGCATCATATAATGAGAGCCCATTGATATTGGCTCCAAAATACCAATCATGAGCCTTTCTGGCCAATTCCAAATATTCTGATTTGGCGGTAATGGTGTAAGCCTGATAACAGGCGAAAGCAGTAGATGCAGCATCAACTGGCTGTTGATCAAAAATGGGGATAGGCTGTCCTCTTTGATACCAGCCCTGGTTGCCGATTATGTTTAAATAACCATCACGAAACAGGATTTCATTAAGGAAATTTAGGGTTTCCAGTCCAGCCTTCAAGTATCTTTTATCTCCCGTAATCTCATATACTGCAATCATGGCTTGGGGCAGAATTCCATTGCAATAGGTCATATAGTCTTCAAACCAGTACCAGCCCGCCCCTTTTTTATTTTGGTAAATATTTAACAGGTAGTCGGCCATCTTGGTCATGGTATGAACCTTTTTAACTGCTTCTCCTATGGCTAGGGCATTTATGGTATAGGCAACAGCCCGGGGAGAAGTGAAAGTGACTATCCGGGGCAGATTGAGCTGCCAGAGATCCCGACTCCGATTTTTAATTTCTTCCCATTTACAGCGAGAAGTACCCACACTTAAGGCCAAGAGGGCCCGCCCAATAGAATCCTCAGAGTTTATCAAAGAGCTGTAGCGGCCCGTTAACAGCAGGTTGGACCAACTGCCATCTTCTTGCTGGCAGCTATCCATAAAGTTGAGGTATTTTTGGGCCAGGTCCTGCCCATCTTCCATGAAGATGGACAAGATAAAAGCCCGGGCATTATCATCCAGAGTATGACCACTGTATGGATCAGGCTGATCCAGACGGCAAAACTGCAACATCCCGGTATCATCGGTCATTCTAAGAAAATGTTGGTAGCTTAGCATAACTTAAGTTTTCATCCTTCCATAATAGTTCGCTATCCATGCCCAGCATAGATTTAAACATATTGGTATATTGTTGACCTACACTGGGCCAGGTCCAGTGTTTTCCTAACTTAAAGGCTTTTTTCTGCAGGTCCAGTTTCAAGGCTGGATTTTGCAGGATGCTTTCCATTAGGGCCGCCAATTCAACAGGCTCAGCTTCTTTGGCCACCAACCCTCTTCCTTCTGATAGTGTTTCAACCGCATAAGAATAGGGCGTAGAAACGATAGCCCGGCCACATCCTAAGGCAAAAGCCATAGTTCCGCTTACTGCTTGATCCTTATTGGGATAGGGGCTAAGGTAAATATCACTCATATACAAATATTCCCCCAATTCTTCATTGCTCAAGTATTTATTGACGAAGTCAACTTGAGCCTCGATTCCCCTCTGGCTTACCATATCTTCCAACATATGGCGATATCGTTCTCCTTCATATTTTACCAGCATGGGATGAGTTCGTCCAAGAATCAGGTACATTATGTGGGGATATTTTGGAGTAAGACTGGCTATGGCCTCAATTCCTAGTTCCAGACCTTTGCCGGGCCCGATCAAGCCAAAGGTGCTAACAACTTCCCGCCCCAATAGGCCATATTTTCTTTTGAGCAATTTACGGGCTTGGGCCTTGAACTCCGGGACTCCATGGGCAATGAGATAAATCAACTCGGCAGGAGCTTCATAAAGATCGCTCATCATCTGCAAGGAATTTCTGGTCATGGATACTATGGCAGATGCCCTTCCGGCCAGATAATTAAGAATGTTTTTGCAGCTGCTGGAGGGATTGGGCAATACCGTATGAGTGATCAAAACATAGGGCTTTTCCAGTGAACCTACCAAATCCATAAGATATTCACCATCCGCTCCCCCAAATATACCATATTCATGTTGGATAATAAGCAAGTCAATATCCGGCCTAGAGTTAATATAAGATGCCGCTTTAATGTAATCAGGCTTATGCTGACGGTCAATTTCGAATACTACTTCCGGAGGATAATCATATTTATTTTTCTCCTCTGACACTGCTATCATCTCAACCTCATTTCCATGCAACAAAAGGCTGTTGCGCAAATCCATGGAAAAGGTAGCAATGCCGCACTGTTTCGGAGGATATGTGCCTAGATTGAGTACATTCATTGTTTCACTCCTTTGTGTTTATCAGGTGGTAATAAATAACATTGTTCCACATGCCCTCTGTCATTATACCTGCCTAGACCCTTTAGACGGGTGGTGGTACTGCTACCCCGGTAAGCTCCAGAACCGCGAAAACTTCCTCTTTTATCTTTTCCAGGGCTTCTGGAGTATGGCCTTCACAGCGTACAATAAGTTCCGGACCGGTGTTGGAAACCCGAACCAGAGCCCACCCCTCCGGAAATATTATGCGGGCTCCGTCAATATCAATGATTTGATACTTGTTCTGAAAATGTTGCAGAACTTGATCAACTACCTGAAACTTTTTCTCATCCGTACTGGGCAGCCGTATTTCTGGAGTTGAGTAATACTTATTAATATCAGCCAGCATCTGACTAATGCTCTGTTGGCTCAAAGATAGCAAGGATAAAAGCCGGGCACCGGCATAGATGGCATCATCAAAGCCATAATAATCATCAGCAAAAAACATATGGCCTGACATTTCCCCGGTAAACACGGCATCAATCTCCTTCATTTTGGCTTTAATCAGGGAATGTCCCGTCTTATAAATTATGGGTTTACCCCCCAATTTCTCAATTTCATCAATCAAACTTTGGGAACATTTGACCTCCACTATGCATTGGGCACCAGGATGACGGCTGAGGATATCCCGCCAAAATATAATCATTAGCATATCTCCCCAGATAAGATTACCTTGGGCATCTACCACTCCTAAGCGATCCCCATCGCCATCAAGACCTATGCCCAGGTCTGCCTGGTGCAGTTCGACTTGCCGGATCAAATCTTGCATGTTTTCAGGATTTATTGGATCGGGGTGATGATGGGGGAAGGTAGGGTCAGAATCACAAAATAACTCTATTACCTCACACCCTAGAGACCGGAAAATCTGGGGGGCAAAAAGAGAAGCGGTTCCGTTGCCGCAATCCACTACCAGCTTGGGCAGATTAGGCCCCATTTTGATTTTACTTCTAATCATATCACTGTATTCAGCCCAGATATCATAGTCGTAAATAAGACTAGGAGTACCGCTGATAAAATCTTGTTTTTCTATTAAATCGTAAAGGTAGCGGATTTGATCCCCATAGATGGTGGACTCTCCCAAAAGCAGTTTGCAACCGTTATATTCACCGGAATTGTGACTGGCAGTAATCATTATACCAGCCGGGATTTTCAGATGACGGGCTGCAAAATACAACATGGGACTTATGACTAGACCCAGATCAATTACATGGCAGCCTGAATCCAACAGGCCTTCGACTGCCGCATTTCTCAATAAAGGAGAGGAAATTCGATTATCCCTGCCTACCAGGATGTTGGTATACCCCTGCTCTTTAGCCATGACAGCAAAAGCCCGGGCAATATCTTTCATCAGTTTTGGGCTCAATTCTACCTCGGCTAAGCCCCGGATATCATATTGGCGAAATATGTGCTTGATACTATCTCCTCCTTGCCTAGAACTCATTCACCGGTAAATATAATAACTTAAAATCCGGATTTTATTAGTCACTGCCATGATGCGGGTCAAAGCAGATCCAAGCGCTGTTTTTCTTTAAGGATTTCGGTTATTTTGCGTATGTCCTGGGAAAGGTGGCGATTTGATACCAATATAATATCATCGGTTTCCACAACCAGAGTATCTGCTACCCCATAAAGTACTACGGTTTTTTCCTTTTGTTTGACCACACAGTTTTGACTGTCCAGGACTAGGATATCGGAGCCTGTACACACATTACTCAGTTCATCCTCTTTATGGATATTAGCCAGGGCATTCCAGCTACCCAGGTCACACCAGCCAAAATCAGCGGGTACTACCGCCATACGACTGGACTTTTCCGCTATCCCATAATCCAGGCTAATAGAGGGTAACTCAGCATAAGAAGAGAGATAGCTGTCAAAACCCCGGCTGATTTTCTCATAAATACCCGGCAAATGAGCCTTAAATTCATCCAACAGCACCTGGATTGATCCTATATAAATACCGGCATTCCAAACATATTGCCCTGAATTCAGATAGGTTTCGGCAGTAGGCAAATCAGGCTTTTCCCGAAAAGAGTTAACCTGAAATACGTTGCCAATTTCTCCGACTTCCCATTTGGTTTTTTCGATATATCCATAGCCGGTCTCCGGCCGGTCAGGAGCAATACCGATGGTGGCAATATGGCCCTGTTGGGCAGCTTTAATGGCCCGCTCCATACTATCAGCGAAAGCCTGTTCATCACTTATATGGTGGTCAGCTGGGAAAAAACCCAGGATTTGGTCTGAGTCTTGCTGCTGTAGCCGAGCCAGTACTAAGCCTACGGCAGGGGCAGTATTCTTGCCTTCAGGTTCGGTCAACACTTCAATCATATGAAGATCAGGGCGGTCATTGATTACGGCTTCAATACCAGGCAGCAAATCATGGCTGGTAATTATCATAATTCTGCTGGCTCCGGCAGCTGATAAACGATCAATGGTATTATCTAGCATGGATTTATTGTTGACCAATTTACAAAGTTGCTTGGGCCGCAGCTGGCGGCTTTCCGGCCATAATCGGAGTCCCCGGCCTCCCGCTAAAATAACTGCAATCATATTTACCTCCGTCATGTATATCTATACATATATGATAAAAGCCCGCTGCTTATGCTGACTGTAGTTAAGCTTTACTTTATTTATTATGGCTAAATATAAGAGATTCTATAAGCTGGGCATGAGGAAGAAAATGAAATGGGGAGCAGCATCAGTGGGCAATAGGTATAAAAGTAATAAGTACAATAGATAATACTGCTCCTATTGGGCAATCAAGCAAAATAGGCCATCAACCTGCCAGCCAGGTCTTAAATATGGAGCTTTTTAGTTTATAGTAAAAGGCCCCTCTAGATTATCGGGGCGGGGACCGAAAAACTGGTAATAGGTACACTGTATTCTTCCATTATATACTTTGCGTCTTTTGTTGCTTTTGCGCTTGATCAGCTTCTCCAAAGCTGGACGGGAGGTCAGTATATAAAAGGACCAAGTATCCAGGCGCTGAAAAACCTGACCTATATTCCGGTATAGGCTTTCTACCTCTTCTTTTTCTGATAAGCGCTCTCCATAAGGTGGGTTAGTAATTAGGTAACCATATTTATAACGTGAATTGAGCTCCTGGGCATCCTGTTGCTGAAAAGAGATCAGGTTCTTTAAACCGGCTTCCTGGGCATGGTAATGAGCTAGCTTGATGGCATTATTGTCTAAATCTCCCCCCCTTATACCCAAAGGTTGATCATGCCTGATGGAGTCCCGGGCTTCTTCCCGGCAACGCTGCCAAAGAGCCCGGGGCATTTGGGGCCAGCTTTCCGCTACAAAGTCTCGGCCCAGTCCTGGAGCTATGTTTCTGCCGATTAAGGCTGCTTCAATAGGAATCGTGCCACTGCCGCAAAAGGGATCGATAAAGGCTCGGTCTGGCTTCCAGCGGCTGATGTTGATTAAAGCTGCGGCCAGGGTTTCCTTTAGAGGGGCCTCACCCGATAACTTGCGGTATCCCCTTTTATGCAGCCCAGCCCCAGAGGTATCAATAGTAAGAGTAGCCTTATCCGCAAGCAAAGCTACCTCCACCCGGTAACGGGGACCGGTTTCTTCAAACCACTTGGTTTTATGCTTTTCTTTCATTTTTTCTACGATAGCTTTCTTTACTATAGCCTGGCAGTCGGGGACACTGAACAGCTTTGATTTGATAGACTTCCCCTCCACCGGGAACTTGGCATTTTCCGGAATCCAGTCATTCCAGTTCAGAGCCTTGGTCTCTTCAAAAAGTTGTTCAAAAGACCGGGCTTCAAATTCCCCTACTTTAAGCAATAATCGGTCTGCAGTTCTCAACCACAGGTTGCAGCGGGCAATTGCTGCAATATCAGCCGAAAAGGTAACTCGGCCGTTTTCCACCTGCAGTTCCTGATATCCCAGTTGTCTCAATTCGTGGGCCACAATAGCCTCCAGGCCAAAGGCTGCGGTAGCAATCAACTCGATTTGGCTCATCTTTACCTCCCAGTTTAGCTTTTTACTATGATACAATAAATAGATTCAGTTTACTAATGGGGTAGGTGATTGGGATGGATAGGTAGCAGTATTTCTTGGTAAACTGCTGCCCGATACAGGGGATGGCATGCTCTTAGGCCATAAAAAATTATTTACTCGGGTGTTCTTGGCAGTTCAATTGGGTAGATGTTGGTTATCCTTAGATTGGTGATCTGATTAGATTTGATAGTAATATCACCCTCCGGTGATTGCCTTACCTGGTAATCTGCCCCGGAATTAACCTCTTTTACCGTATAAACTCCCGGATTCAGCTTAAGCGAAATAGTCTGGCCGGACTTTATAGTTCGGGATAGAGCTAGCTCTTCTCCCTTAATAATAATTTCATGAGAAGTATCAGCTGGTGCCAGTCCTTCTATAATCTTAGTGATACTTAAAGTACCTTGAGCAGGGGCCGGCAAAGGGGAAGCGGATGCCGCCGGCTGAATATTACCGGTGACTGGATGACCCAGCAGGCTAACTTTTACTTCAGTAGCTGAGAAGGGTCTTGGGCAGTAAATGGCCTCACTCCAGCAATCGTTTCTTCTATTGTCACCCTTGGGGTTGAACAGTCTAAACATGTAATTCCCAGCTTCGAAATTGGGATTATTACCCATATTATAGTTAATGGTATATGATTCACCCGGTTGCAGAGGGGGAACCTCACCTTTAGCCAGGGGTTTCTGGCTGGCTGGACTGCCCATTCGGGCATAGTATACTTCCCACCCCATTAGAGGTGAAGCATTTGAGCTGTTTCTGGAATTATCTACGAAGGCATATATATGGTCGCTTCCTTCCTTCAACTCAAACTTTTCTCCGGGATGATAAGCAAAGGAATAATTAGCCGGGTTCTCCACCTTAACTCTATAGCTGCCGGCAGGCAGGTCTATTTGGCAACTGTCTCCGTTTTTCATACTAAAGGTTTTTATGGGCACCGGAGAAGCCAGATCATACAGGCCAATGGAAAAGGTTTTATCTGCCAGTTGCTTTAGTTCACTGTGGTAAGTCAGGTTTATCTTGGCCTGAGCTACAGTGCCTAATTTGACAAATGATAGGGCCCAGTCTTGCCGGTCGGGCAAAACTTGGGACTGAGGTGATTGCTCACAACCGCTGAATAATAATAGCCAGGTAAAGAGGCTGAATAGCACCAGACAATTGTTTACTTTCATAAGTTTAGCCCCTTTCCCAGCAATTGAGAATTATTCGTATTTTCTATGATAACGATAAATCTGCCCAACTGCAATATTATCTAAGCATAAAGTCTTAAATAAACTATTTTAATTGATAATATTT
>CAZPSR010000027.1:0-16920 GCA_964589135.1 uncultured Syntrophomonas sp. | reverse complement strand
ATTGATAAAAAAGGGTTATATGCTTATAGGTTTCATCACTGATACTATGTTCGATCTTTTCAGTGTCTTCCAAGGTATTGTTTTCTACCCCGAGCATAGTTAAAAACTTTTCGATGGTTTGGTGGCGTTTTAGTAAAAAATCCCCGGCTTCGCATCCCTGCTCAGTTAATTCTATAACCCCGTATTTTTCATAAATAAAATATCCCATTTTAGCCAGCTTTTTCACCATTTTACTGGCTGATGGAGGTTGAACGTTTAATGCCTTGGCCAAATCATTAGTCCGGGCATATCCCTTATCTTTTCCCAGCCGGTAAGCCATTTCCAGGTAGTCTTCCATACTGGCCGTTAAGACATTGTTATCCTGATTTAGCAAAGCATAGCCTCTGACCGTATAAAATGGGCTTTCTTCAATCATTGTTCATCCCTCCTTACTTTTTCTAAACTTTATCTAGGCTAAACCCAAGAGTCGGGCTATTTGGGCCACAGCAAAACAGATTATGAATCCAGTTATAGTCGGAACCAGAAATGAAATAATAGTCCATTTCCAGCTTTGGGTTTCTTTCCTGATAGTTAAGAGGGTAGTGCCACAAGGCCAATGGTTAAGTACCAAGAGCATAGTGCAGACTGCAGTCAGCCAGGTCCAGCCATTAGCAAGGAAAAGCTGGCTTATGGCCTCCAATGATTCAAGTTCTAACATAGTTCCTTGAGCCATGTAGCTCATTATTAAAATAGGAATAACGATTTCATTAGCAGGCAAACCCAGTATAAAGGCCATTAGGATAAAACCATCCAGGCCCAGGAGATAGGCAAAAGGGTCTAAGAAATGGGCACAGTGATTAAGAATACTAATCTCAGCTATAGTGACATTGGCCATTAACCAAATAACTGCACCGGCAGGAGCTGCTACTATAACCGCTCGTCCTAAAACAAATAGGGTACGATCCAAAATAGAACGTAAAATGATTTTACCTATTTGAGGTTTTCGGTAAGGAGGAAGCTCTAGAGCAAAAGAGGAGGGTAAGCCCTTAAGTATAGTTTGGGAAAGGATTTTAGAAACCATAAGGGTAATAATGATCCCTAATACAACTACGGCCAGAATACTTAAGGCCGCTCCTATACTTCTATAGCTTCCCAGATTATGAGCAATAAAAATGGTAGCAATAGCGATAAGCATAGGAAAGCGCCCATTACAGGGTACAAAATTGTTAGTAATGGTTGCTATAAGTCGCTCGCGGGGAGAATCAATTATGCGGCAGGAAATAACCCCGGCGGCATTACAGCCAAAGCCCATACACATGGTTAGTGCCTGTTTGCCATGAGCACACGCTTTCTTAAAAAAGTTATCCATATTAAAAGCTATTCTGGGTAAATAGCCCAGATCCTCAAGTAGGGCAAATACGGGAAAAAAAATGGCCATTGGCGGCAACATAACGGAAATCACCCAGGCTACGGTTTTATAGACCCCCAGGATTAATACTCCGTAAAGCCAGGTCGGAGTTCCCCAGCTCATGAACAATAGCGTAAGCAATTCTTCCAGATAGGCAAAACCGCTGGTCAGCAAGTCGGAAGGTGCATTGGCCCCTTCTATGGTGATCCAAAATACCATTCCTAATAGGGCTAGCATTATAGGGACCCCAAAAATTCTAGAGGTTACTACATTATCCAGCCGGCGGTCAAATTGGTTATACTGTTTATTCTCATAGCTTACTGATTCCAAGGCAATACTTTCAGCCAGGCTAACAATGCTTTCTACCATAGGGTCGCGGATATGGTCACCGTCACGGTTTAATAGTTTATTAGCTTTGGCTAACCAAGCGGTTACTTCTATATTCTGGGAAAGTTTAAAGCCCAAATAATCATCAAGGCCCTGGTGTAAGGATTCATCACCCTCCAGGAGACGTAATGCGATCCAGCGGCTATTTATAATACCATTAGCCATTTTATCAATACTGGGTTCAATTAACTTAAGAAGGGCTTCGATATCCTCATCGTATGGGATTTTAAAGGCTTTAGGAGAGGTATCACCGGCAACTAATTGGAGCACTGCTTCCTTTAATTCATCAAGGCCTACACCGTCTCTGGCATTGGTTCCCACCACAGGAACTCCTAAGGTGCTAGACAGCTTTTTTAGGTCAACCTTTATTTTCTTTCTTTGAGCCTCGTCTAAAAGATTGACACAGATTACCACCTTTTGGGTAATTTCAAGTATCTGTAAAGCCAAGTTCAAGTTTCTTTCCAAGGAAGTGGCATCTAATACTACGATTGTTGCCTGGGGTGAGCCAAAACAGATAAAATCACGGGCTATTTCCTCTTCTACGGAATTAGCAGATAGAGAATAGGTGCCTGGTAAATCAACTAAAATAAACCTTCTACCTTTATGTTGATATCTGCCTTGAGCATTAGCTACTGTTTTTCCCGGCCAATTGCCGGTATGTTGTTTTAATCCGGTTAGGCTGTTAAATACTGTACTTTTTCCGGTATTAGGATTACCAGCGAGAGCTATAAGCAGGTCCTGGGGTGAATCTTTTTTTACTGCCAAGATTTCCCTTAAGGAACCGAGCCCGGTTGATTGGTGGGTAAGTCCCATTTAAATTGCTCCTCCTAAGCTAGAATATTTCTACTATAATGTTCGAGGCTTCTTCTGAGCGGAGGGCTATTACTGCGCCTCTAATCTGGTAGGCAGTAGGATCTCCGGAAGGACTTCGCCGCAATGCTTCTACAATGGTGTTTTTTATAAAGCCTAAATCGAGCATTCTCCGCCGGGAATTGTCATAGCTGATCAATTCGGTAACTTTTCCGAAGCTTCCTATAGGAAGCAAATGAAGTGGAATTTGCTTTTCCTGCATAAAAAAACCTCCTGGTATCATAATTTTGGCTAAAATGGGCAAAGGGGGGGATTAAAAAGTTTCACTTGATTAACTTATACTGATATCAAAATATGAAACTTTATATCACTTGGTGCTTGTCTTTACTCAAAAGGGAAGGGGAGATAATGTTCGGAAGAGGATTTGCCTGGTCCGCATATGCTTTGGTACAGTTTCCTCTGGAGTAATTACTGTTTTAGGCTAGAAAGGATATAAAAAGGGGGAAAGAATATTTCTTGACAACCCCTCTTTGTTGCGATACCTTTATGATATCATAACGATATCATAAAGGAGGCCGATTTATGGCTCAGCAATTAAACCCCAACCAAAGACAAATGCATTATGAAGAAATCCCGGCTAAACATACTAACGGTATGATGATGCTGCTATTGAACATCGCCCTTATGATTGGCTCAGTGGCTTTATTTATTTACGGCATTAACCTGCTTGTAAATGGTAGCCCAGCCATACTAGGTATTACCCTGATTGTAGCTGGAGCTTTATACTTCTTCCTAATCGGGCCCATATTGTTTTTCGGTCTGAAAATCCTCCAGCCTAATGAGGCATTGGTTCTGACCCTCTTCGGCAAATATTATGGAACCTTGAGAGGTGAGGGCTTCTTTTTCGTGAATCCTTTTGTTGCTGCGGTGAACCCGGCTGCTGATACTGCTGCGGCCAATCCGGCTATTTCCATTGATTCAGTCTCAACCGGAGGTAATACTTCACTGCAGGGGATCAGTAAAAAAAGACCCACCAAGAAGATATCCTTGAAAAGCATGACCTTGAATAACGAGAAACAAAAGATCAATGACGAGTTGGGCAACCCAATAATAATTGGCATTGTGGTTATCTGGAAAGTAGTCAATACAGCTAAGGCAGCTTTTAATGTCGATGACTACCCCGAGTTTCTTTCCATCCAGTGTGATTCCTCCCTGCGCAATATCGTCCGCCTCTATCCCTATGACTCTTCCGATAATGGTGAAAAGTCCTTGCGGGGCAGTAGTCAGGAAGTTGCCGAGAGACTCCAAAAAGAAATACAAGCCCGAGTAGATATTGCCGGTCTGGAAATTTTGGAGGCCCGGATTACCCATTTGGCCTATGCTCCAGAAATTGCTGCAGCCATGTTGCAAAGACAACAAGCATCAGCTATAATCGCAGCCCGGCAGATGATAGTAGAAGGTGCGGTAGGAATGGTGGAAATGGCTTTGGCCAAGCTGAGCGAAAAAGAAATTGTGGAGCTGGATGAGGAACGCAAAGCTGCTATGGTCAGCAATCTGTTGGTTGTACTCTGCGCAAATAATGATGCCCAGCCTATCATAAACAGCGGTTCCTTATACTAAGAGACAAGGGTTAAGGCACTTGCGGAGAAACCCTTTTGGGGGGATGTACCCTTAAGGGGGAGCATGAGACTTAGATAGCATAGTTTTGCTTATGTTCAGGATTACCGGAATTACCGGCATGGGATAGGGGGGACATTTGCAAACCAAAGGTATCTATATCATGCTTCTGACACCTAGTCAGGACGGGAGATGCTCATGGAAAAAGCAAAAAAGAAAGAAAAAGATAAGAAGCAGCTATTATTAAGAGTATCCTCATCCCTTTGGGAGGAACTGGCCAGATGGGCGGAGGACGACTTCCGTTCCATCAACGGCCAAATCGAATACCTGCTTACCGAATGCGTTAAGAGACGCAAAAAGGCCAACCTTGGCGACCACCATAAGTCAGTACCTGATCAGCCAGAAGTCTGGTAGGCGGGATGAATAAAAGAAAGGTTCAAGGGCTAATCAAAGTAGTTAATCAGGGAACTTCTAGGAAATCCTTGTCGCCTGTAAGCAGTATGTCGGCTTTGGCCCCAACGGCAGCCCGCAGGATTGGCCGGTCGGAAACATTGCGAATAAGAGCTTCATCGGATACATCAACAGCCGGGGTCGGGACGACTTCAAGGACGGTCAGGGATAGCGCTAAAAAACGTTCCAGCGCCTGGATTTTAAGTGGAAATTTCCGCTTGGAATGACCCTACTTATCCTACCGTAGTATATGTTGAATTGCTATAAAATACAATAGGTTCTCGCAGAAGTTTACAATAAATATGAGGAAGGCAAAAACAAAATAAGGGGCTTTAAGGCCCCTATTTTCCTATGGTGCCAAAGGTGGGACTCGAACCCACACGCCTCGCGGCACACGATTTTGAGTCGCGCTCGTCTGCCAATTCCGACACTCTGGCGGGATATTTTTTAACGCAAACTTTATTATAGTTATCCGACCCCGGCTTGTCAAGAGCAGCTTGAGGGATAATCATGAAGCAAAGGGTCAAGACTTGTTTATTCCGGGGCTAGAATTGTTATAATGGAATATAAATGATTAGCTCAACTTAGGTAGTTATTAATAGGCCTTGGTGTGGCTGGGCTAAAGCTGGTTATTGCCCTTTGCCTGGGGGTACAGCGGGATAAGTGAGGAGTGGACTTGCTTGCGGCACGGTTAAGCTTGCTGAATAATCTCCTGGGTGGGAATAGGCTAACACCGGGGATAACTTTCTGCCCACCAATTAGCGGTTGAGTATTTTAATGGAATAGAGGATATTTATATGAATGAAAAAATTATGCTGGTAGATGGTAATAGTCTGCTTTATAGAGCCTTTTATGCTCTGCCCCTCTTGCAGACCAGCCAGGGCATTTTTACCAATGGAGTTTATGGCTTTTTTACCATGTTTAACCGGGTTCTGGCCGAGGAAAATCCTTCTCATGTAGTGGTGGCTTTTGACAAGAGCCGGGATACCTTTAGAAAGGATTTGTATAAGGAATATAAAGCTAAGCGTTCGGCTCCGCCAGATGAGTTGCATGGGCAGTTCGGGCTACTGCGGGAGGTATTGCAGGCTCGAAATATTTGCTATCTGGAATTGGATGGTTATGAGGCTGATGACATAATAGGCACCCTATGCCGGCAGGCCTGGGGAAAGCAGTTGGAGACGGTAGTAGTAACCGGGGATAGTGATACCCTGCAGTTGGTAAGGGATGGGGTTAGCGTAATTATGACCCGGAAAGGGATCAGTGATACCCAGAAATTTGGCCCAGCTCAGGTCAAAGATAAGTGGGAAGTAAATCCGGAGCAGATGAAAGAACTCAAAGGCTTAATGGGGGATGCTTCAGATAATATACCAGGGGTGCCGGGAGTAGGAGCTAAAACTGCCATCAAGCTGATTAAAGAGTTCGGGAGCCTAGAGGAGCTTTATGAGCGATTGGATCAAGTCAAGGGTAAGAAACTGGTGGAAAAGCTGGTGGAGTACCGGGAGCAGGCTTTTTTGAGCCGCCAACTGGGTACTATAGTAACGGATTTAGACCTGGGCTCTGATATGGAGCTTTATAGGCTTAAAGAAGCGGATTATGACAGCTTGAAGAAGATTTACAAGGACTTGGAATTCAATGGATTCCTAAAAGACTTGGAAGAAAAGCTGCGGGAGCAACCACTATCCGCTGGGGGGGAAGAATTGGAGCTGCTGGAGATTAAGGAAGCCAGTATGGCAGAAAGCTTGCTTAAGGAGGCCGAAGAGGAAGGCATCGGGCTGATATTGCAAAGTGACAGTCAGCATCCCATGTGGGCCCAGTTGCAAGGGCTATACTTGGCTGCCCAGGGACGAGTTTATCATTTGGATCTGCAATCAAGCAAGCAGGAGGAATTGGAGTGGATCAAGCCCCTGCTGGAAAGCAGCAGTATTAATAAGTATATGCATAACGCCAAGTTCGCCCAGGTACTCTTGCAAAGGCAGGGGATAAGGCTAAAGGGGGTTGTGGGAGATACCATGCTTATGGCCTATGTGATAGATCCGGCATTTGATGGGGCCGAACTTTCTCTCACTATGTACCGCTATATGAACTTGGATGTGGATAGAAACAATTATAAAGTCCTGGTCAGCCACTTAAAAGATTTATTTGGGGACCTTAAGCAAAGAATCCAGGGAGAACTTAAGTCTTTGTATGGCGGGGTGGAGTTGCCCCTTTCTGAGGTGCTGGGGGATATGGAATATGCGGGAATCCGGGTGGACAGAGATATCCTTATGGATATATCGGGGGAATTGTCCCAACGGATTACTAAGGATGAGCAGAAGATATATGAGCTGGCAGGCCGGGAGTTTAATATTAATTCCCCCAAACAGTTGGGGAAAGTTTTGTTTGAGGATTTGCAGTTAAGGGTGATTAAAAAGACCAAAACCGGGTATGCTACTGGGGCTGAAATACTAGAAGAGCTTTATGAAGAGCATGATATTATACCCTTAATACTGGAATACCGGCAGCTGAGCAAATTAAAATCCACCTATGCCGATGCTCTTGCCGGGTGTATTCATCCGGATAGTGGCCGGGTGCATACTATTTTTAAGCAGGCCCAGACCGCTACCGGGCGCCTATCCAGTATAGAACCCAATCTACAGAATATTCCCATCCGGATGGAGGAAGGCCGTAGGATAAGGCGGGCTTTTACCGCTGGGGATGAAGAGCACCTGATTTTATCGGCCGATTATTCCCAGATAGATTTACGTTCTTTAGCCCATATTAGCAGAGATGAAAACCTTATTAATACCTTTATCAATGGTATTGACATCCACAGTCGTACCGCAGCTGAGATATTCCAGGTACCCCTGGAAGAAGTAAGCCAGGAATTACGCTACCGGGCTAAGGCGGTTAACTTTGGCATTATCTATGGTATCAGCGATTTTGGTCTGGCTCGGGATACCGGGGTCAGCCGTAAAGAAGCCCGCAGGTATATTGAGAATTATCTTGATAGCTATCCAGGAGTGAAAAAATATATGGCAGAAATCGTCCAGTTTGGCCAGGAACATGGTTATGTCGAGACTATACTTAAGCGCCGCCGTTATTTGCCAGATCTTAATGCCAGCAATAAAATGCGGCAGTCCTTGGCCCGCCGTATGGCTTTGAACACTCCTATCCAGGGAACATCAGCTGACATTATCAAGCTGGCCATGATTGAGGTGGACCGGGAGATTAAGGCCCGGGGGCTAAACAGCCGTTTGCTTTTGCAGGTTCATGATGATTTGATTTTGGAGGTGCCTCGGTCCGAAGTGGACCAGGTGGCTATCCTACTTCGGGATTGTATGGAAAATGCTTATAAGCTCCAAGTCCCCCTGGTGGTTTCATTGAAAATGGGAAGCAACTGGTATGAGATGGGGAATTCATTTTGCCGGATTCCTAAACCTGATTCCCCTGGTAAAAATCCAGCCGCCCGCTATATATAAACTTTGCAGGGTAATTAAACCTTAATAACTTAATACCCGGCAGCAATTGTTCCAAGGAGGTTACTATGCCTGAATTACCAGAAGTGGAAACAATCAAAAGATCTCTGGCCGTTAATCAGGGTGCCAGTATTATTAGGATTGAAGTTGTTCGAGGGGATATGATCAGGAAGAGGGAATTTGAGCCTGAAGCAGTATTGGGAATCCCTATCCAAAGGGTGGGGCGTCGGGGTAAATACCTGATATTATCAATGGCTGGGGACCATCATCACCTACTGATCCATCTGGGTATGAGTGGCCGCTTTTACATGTTGGATGAGGGTGAGGAGCGGCTGGAAAAGCATGTGCATTTAGTGCTGCATCTGGATAATAGCAAAAAGCTGGTATTTCAGGATACCCGCCGCTTTGGCGGGATATGGCTGGTAAGCAATCCAGCAGATATAACTGGCAAGCTGGGGAAGGAACCTTTGCAGCGGGATTTCAATGCTGCTTACCTGCAGTCCCTGGTTAAAGGACGGCGAACTGCCATTAAAAACCTGATCCTGGACCAGAATATGATAGCTGGGATAGGCAATATTTATGCGGATGAATCTTTGTTTTTAGCCCGTATCAGGCCAGATCGAGAGGCAGCTTCCCTGAGCCCGGAGGAAACCTTGCGACTGAGCCGGGCCATCAAGCGAGTGCTGCGGCAGGGCATTGAGAAAAGAGGGACTACTTTTCGAGACTATCGGGATGGAAACAATGCCCGGGGCGGGTTTCAAGAACACTTGCAGGCTTACGGCAGGGCGGGGAAACCCTGTTTAATATGCGGCAGCCCAATGGTCAAAGCCAGAATTGGCGGGCGCAGTAGTCACTATTGTCCGTCATGTCAGAAGTAGGGGGCAAGGTAACACTTTAATATTTTTATCCATATAGTAGATATATATGTAGCCTGCTTAGGGGATAGGAGTGACTCCCTTGGAGTTAATCAGCTCAATTCTGTTTGGTCTGGCGGTCAGTCTTGATGGGTTCGCCGCCGGTATGGCTTATGGAGTCAAGAAAATAAAGATCCCCGTCTTTTCTTTACTGGTTATTTCGTTGGCCTCAGCCCTGGCAGTTAGTTTTTCCATGTTGTGCGGAAAGGGGCTGGCTATGGGCTTAAGCCCTCAATTAGCTTCCCGCATGGGAGCAGTGATCATCATGGCTTTGGGTGCTTATTTTATCTTGCAGGCTGGGGGAGAAAAGATCAGCAAGATAGAAACCGAAATAGAACAGCCTATAATGACCCTCAGCATCAAACCCCTGGGAATAATTGTCCAAATACTTAAAGAACCAGCTCGGGCTGACTTTGATCGCTCAGGAACCATTAGTGGCCGGGAGTCGTTTTTCTTAGGTCTGGCTCTGGCTCTGGATGCTATAGGAGCGGGTATTGGGGTAGCTATGACTGGATTGAATATTTTTTATACAGTGCTGGCAGTGGGTGTGTTAAAATTTATATTGGTGAATCTGGGATTATTTATCGGGGGCTTTTTTGATCAGGGCTGGGTGAAAAGCTTGTCAGCAGTAATATCCGGTCTGATATTTATCATAATAGGTATAAGTGAGTTTATCTAAAAGTTGGTGATAAGATGAAGATTTTAGGCCTTACCGGAGGCATAGCCAGTGGCAAAAGCACGGCTGCCCGTACCCTGCGGGAATTGGGTTCCATAATCATTGATGCGGATGTAGTGGCCAGATGTGCGGTGGAACCGGGACAGCCTGCCTGGTATGATGTAGTGGATTTCTTTGGCCGGGATATTCTAAACCCAGATAATACTATTAACCGGGAAAAGCTAGGTCTGCAGGTTTTCAGTCAACCCGATTACTTGAAAAAGCTTAACCAATTAACTCATCCCCGTATTATGGAAGAGATTAAAAGAAGATTACAATCAGCAGCCCAGGAAGAGCCAGACCGGGTTTTGGTGTTGGAAGTACCCCTATTATATGAAACCAATATGGAACGACTTTGCGATTGGGTATGGGTAGTGTGGGTAGACGCAGAAACCCAGATTCAGCGCCTGATGAATAGAGATGGCATAAGCCGGGCAGATGCCTTGAGCAGAATTGGGTCCCAGATGCCTCTGGATGAAAAAGCCCGGCGGGCCGACCTGGTCATTGACAATAGCGGAACCCCGGATCAAATGAGACAGTTCATCATAGACAACTATAAGCGTATACAAGGGCAGTATCCTTAGGGAGCCTACCCCGATTAAGGAATAGCAGTTAAGCAGCACATCTGTAGGGGGATTTATCGCTGGCCTTAAAGAATGACCAGTTGGATCTTTGAATTATGCAGAACTCTAAAAATACCAGAGTCAGGAGAAAAAGCCTTGAAGAGAAGAGCTAGAAACCGGTTTTCTGTGTTTTTGTGGCTATTAATATTGCTTTTTTTAGCCGCCGTTATTACCTTTCCCAAGTGGATTATCCTATTTTATCCTGAACCCCATCGGGATATGGTTTTTAGTTCTGCCTATGAATATGAGGTAGATCCCTACCTGGTATTTGCCATTATCCGGGCTGAGAGCAAATTTGAATCCTCAGCCGAGTCGCCAGTTGGGGCCAAGGGTCTTATGCAGATTATGCCCGATACCGCCCGTTGGATTGCCTCCAAGCATGGTATCGAAAATTTTGATCCGGCTGAGTTGCATGAGCCTGAGATCAATATTCGCTTTGGCTGTTGGTATTTAGCCAAGCTTAGCCAGGAGTTCGACCATAAGCTGCCACTGGTTATTGCTGCCTATAATGCAGGAGAGGGTACCTTAAGGCAGTGGATTCAAGACGGTCAGTGGGACGGGGACCCGAATAATTTGGAGAATATACCCTTTGGTGAAACCCGGCAGTATGTTAAAAACGTTTTACAAAACCATGAAGCCTATCTGGCGATTTATACCCGATATGATAAAAAAGAGTAAAAAACTGGCAGCTGAATATATTATTAAGAAGTCCCCCAAGGGGGATTTTTCTATCTCCCAAAACCGTAAGCTCAGCAAGGTACCTGTCCCATGATTACAGGGTCTTAGAATAAGCAAACGGCTATCGACTACTCCCCACCTGTCTACCTGCCCAGCTAACCACCTTTCCAACGAGCCAAAGGCAAATAAAGCTAAAAAAGGAATAAAACGGATCATTGTCTAATATTATTCTGTAGGACTATTAAGAGAGGGGAATTCGGAATTGAATATCAAGCAACAAAGAGCTGCAGTGGTTCTGGCCGTACTAGCAGTCTTAATGGTTAGCACCATAATTTATTTTAATCAACGGACTGCTTATACTGCCAATCTGGATAAGCGGAGTTTTAATCTAGCCTTGGTAGGAAACATAAATTCCTTGGAACCTGCTTTGCTGAACAGTCACCCGGAAAAGGTACTGGCAGCTGCCATCTATGAGGGACTGGTTTATTATGATGACGAGAGCAAGAGTATTAAGCCCTTGCTGGCCAGTGACTGGGGATACTCCTCGGATGGCAAGAGCCTAACTCTCAACCTCAAAGGCAAAATTAGCTTCCATAATGGCAAGAGGATCGAAGCGGCAGATGTAAAAAGAGCCTGGGAAAACAGCTTTTCCACTACCAAGGAATGGTCTAACATAAGTTTGTTTTTATCTATACAGGGCAGCCAGGATCGCCTGGATGGAAAGAGCTCCGAAATCAGAGGCATTGAAGTCCTTAATCCCAGCACAATAAGACTGCAGTTTGAAAAGCCCAATGCGGCCTTCATATACATGCTTACCAACCCCATATTTTGGATATACGATACCGAGGACCAGGTTGAGCTGGCACCGGGCAGCGGGCCCTACAAGATGAAGGAAATAAAGAATAAAGAGGAATACCTCCTGGAAAGAAATGAAAAATATCATCGGGGTATGCCGCCCCTGGGAGGAATTAACGCCCGGGTTTATGCCACCGGCTCTGAAGCTCTAGCCGCTTATCAGACTGGAGGGGTAGATTACCTGGACTCTCTGCCCCTGAACCAATTAAAGGATTATAAGCAAAATCCCCAATACAAAAAATTATTAATCAATAAGCCTTTATATAATATTTATGCTTTGGGTTTCAATATCAACCGGGAACCCTTCGCCGGAAATTACCTCTTGCGCCGGGCTCTGAATTATGCAGTAGATAGGAATTTAATTATTGATGAAGTATTGGGAGGTTCGTACCTGCCTGCTAATAGTCTTATTCCTCTGGGCATGGCCGGATACCAACATGATATGAGAGGCTATTCCTACGATCCTGAGAAGGCTCAGGAACTGCTGGAAGAAGCCGGTTTCCCCCTGGGTGAAGGACTGCCTCCTCTTTCCCTCACTTATAACCAGGATGATGGCCACCAAATGGTAGTAGAGTCCATTGCTGCTCAACTAGCCGAGTTGGGTATTAAGGTACAGCTGCAGCCGGTGGAGTGGAATTATTACAAAAAACAGCTGGAGAACATGAGTTTAAGCTGCTTCCGCCTGGAATGGACAGCTGATTACCCTGATCCGGATAGTTTTTTGTATGGCATGTTTCATAGCAGTAAAGCCGGAATGGGCAATTATTTTAACTACCATAACTCTCAGGTGGACAAAATCCTGGAGGCTTCCCGGGAAGAAGTCAAAAGCCATCAAGAAAGGCTGAAACTGCTAAACCGGGCTGAGCAGATTATTATCGATGATGCTCCCGTTTTGTTCTTGTTCCAAAGCAGTTCAGCCGTAATTGGCGGCCAGAATGCAGCCAAACTGAAGTTGGATGGCATGCAGATGATAGATTGGTATCAAGTAGAGCTGCTGAAACCGGCTCTGGAAAAAAATGAGAGGGGAAGCAAAGATGCAGAGAAGGTTTAACCAATTGGACTGCTCTTACCTGACTAGCTTAGCAAGCAACTAAGCAAAATATATAGCTGGCTTAGTGCATATAATTAATATAATAAGGAGGAGAGGCCAACGGGGGGGAGAGAATGAGTAAAAGAAATGACTCAGAACTGAAGGTACTGGCTAGTCAGCTGGAAGGGCAAATATGCAAAGAACTGCGGCCAGTAAAAAAATACTATCAATTGATGGTTTTTTCGGGGGTATTCAGTGCTGAAGCCAGGATAAATAGATATCCGGTGCCCGATCCTAAAAGCGCTTTGATTATTATTGATATTATTCTTTCCGAGTTCAGGCAGATCGGTAATGATGACTGCCTTTTTTCTTTGCAATACAAAGATGATCTGGACGAAGACTGGAAAGACTGGAAAGGCAGTCGAGGTCACAGCATCTGTGAATATGAAATAAATGAGAATTTTATCATGATACCCCCGGTATAAATATAGAAGGTTTTGACTAACTCAAACATCCAGCTGGATTATAAATCACCTGGCTTGACCTAATTCGAGTCTTCCGGTGGGGGAGGCAGAGGGAACTTGATGTAGAAAACGCTACCTTCCTGGTCCGTTTTCAACTCCAGCTCAGCGCCATGCCGTTCCACTATGCTATAGCAAACGGCCAGTCCTAGTCCAGTGCCTTTTTCCTTGGTAGTTACAAATGGTTTACCCAGTTTTTTCAGTATAGAGGCATCAATACCGCTGCCCTGATCCTGAATGGACAGAATTATACTGTTTTTTTCCTTATGGGTGGTAATGGTCACGGTCCCAGGATTAGTCATGGCTTCCAATCCATTTCGAACCAAGTTGAAAATAAGCTGCCTGATCTGTTTCAAATCCAGAGGGATAACCGGCACTTCATCCAAATTCAACGCCAAGCGGTGATCATGCTTCTTGGCCTCGGCGGAGAGAATCAAAAATGAGTTTTCAATTATGGTGTTCAGGTTTTCTGGCCTTAACTCGGTATGGAGGCCTTTCCCCAGGGAGAGAAAGTCAGTAATAATAGAGTTGGCCCGATCAATCTCCTCAATCATCAAATCAAAATATTCTTTATTATGGGGCAAGGTATCATTTTCATTTAAAAGCTGGAGAAAACCCCGCACTGTTGTCATGGGATTTCTTACCTCATGGCCTATGGCAGCGGCCATTTCGCCTATTATGCGATATTGATCCAGTCGGGCCATGGTTTTCTGCATTTCCCGGTGTTCGGTGAGATCAGTCAGGGCCCCCAGGATACCGATGGGATTACCTTCATTGTCATAAACAATAGCCTTATTAATCAAGAGATCAACCTGCCGCCCATCGGCAAACTCGATTACGCTGTTATAGCTAAGAATGTTGTTTAGACTACCCAAGAGCTCCCGATCGGAGGCCTGCACGGCTTGTATCTGCTCCCAGCTGTACATACAGCGGTGGTGGTTACCAATCAGATCTTCTTTCGCTCTACCCAAGAGCTGGGCAAAAGCCCGGTTGCATTCGATGATTATGCCTTCTAGGCTCCGATAGTATACCGGGTTAGGAATAGTTTCAATGAGGGTTTCCAAAAACTTGACCTGTTCCAACAGCATGGTTTCCGCATGGCGTTGGGCCGTAATATCCAGGATCACCCCGGCAAGGCCAGCTGGGACTCCTTCGGTATTATGGTATACGATTCGGTTGATTATCACATAGCGAAAAGTGCCGTCGGCGTGGTGGAATCTGATTATCGGTTGATTATGGGAGCTTTGGGTTAAATCTTCTTCATCTAAATAGCCATCAAGATAATCCTGCCACAGGTCCACACATTCCGGCAGCTCATTTGCTCTTTGCCCTATAATCTCTTCCCGTTTTTTTCCGATATAGTCTTCAAAGGCCCGGTTGCACTTGAAGTAATTACCTCTGGTATCCAGGAAAAATATAGGAGCAGGGATAATATCAGTGAGAAACTGTTGGAAGTGAAGCTGGGTTTGCAGTTGCTTCTGCATTTCCCTTTTTTCAGAAATATTGGTCAAAACCCCAACAATTCCCGCAAATTTGCCCGCCTTATCGAAGAAGGGGGCCCGGTTTATGATAAAATCTATACTGTAGCCATCAGCATGTTTTAAACTATACTCGTGATAGACTGGACGGGGATCATCAATGAATTCCTGTTCCAGCTTCAGTATTTGGTCCACCGCACCGGTTTCCAGGTAGGGTTCCAGAATACTAATGTCCCGGTTGATTATATTTTCCCGGCTGCGGCCCAGGTACATTTCAAAAGCCTTGTTGCAATTGATAAAACGCTTGAACTGGTTCTTGAAGAATACGGGGTTGGGAATAGTATCAATAAGGGTTTGCATAAACTCTAGCTGATTATATAATTCCTCCCGAGTATTGATTATTTCGGTAATATCTTCAAAGAAAGCGGCAAATTCACCGGGAGTCGGAGAAAACAAGGTAAATTCCAGGATTTGCTGGCGAGGATGATAATAGTATTGAAAACGTTCCTGCTGCCCCGGCTGAATTTCTTTACAGCTTTGGTCCCAACTGTCAGCAATATTAGGAAATAATTGATGAACCGATTTGTTGCGTAAATCCAGTTTGGTTTTACTTAGCATTCTTTCCACCGCCCCATTGTGCTCGATAAGAATATAATCGAACTGGCCCTGGGAATTCTGAATCTGCCGGCAGAGAATAAGACCGGCTTGGGTGCTGGAGAATAATGAACGATAACGCTCTTCACTTGCTTGTAAGGCCAGCTCGGTATTTTTTTTATCAGTTCTATCGATACCAATTAATACATATTTCCACTCGGGAACCTGGGCGAGATTGCTGATATCCAAACAGGATATCCATTTTTCATTGCCATTTTTGCACCGGATACGGGCATTCCATTCCACTAAGGGGGAGCTGTTTATTATTTGGCCCCCATATTCCTTCCTTATAGTTGGATCTGGAAATAATTCACTAAAAATACTCTTATTAACCAGGACTTCACTGCTGGAATACCCAATCAGTTTCTGGGCCACCGGATTCCAAAAAACAATGTTAAATTCTTCATCCAAAGCCCAAACCATGAAGGGCAGATTATTGAGTATTCTTCTACTGCTGATTCCGTCATTATTGACCGGTCTGTCAGGATGAACCCCAGCAGCAGATAGAGGCAGTGCAGGATCAGTTTCTGCTTCTTTATTTATCCGCTCATGGTGGGCCACCTCGGTAAAATCCCGGGCTGAAGCCTGAATTAGCCATGGTTCAATGAAATGGCAGACCCAGTGCAATTGACGGGTTTCCCCAAATTCATTCAAATGTTGGGTGTGGAAGCTAATCGGTTTTTGACCTTTCTGCCAGCTCTTAAAACGGGCGGTCAGCTCCTCCCGACGGGATGTGGGCAGGTAATCAATGAATAAAGGGTGGGGATCGCCTTGAGCCAGGGAAAAAAACCTAGCAAAGGCACCATTCCAGAATTGCAAGGCCAAATCCGGTCTAAAAAGGCAAATCAAGTCTGGCTGCACATCCAGGTACTGCAAATATGCCTCTGGTATATCATTCTCCGTTTGGCTATAATTAGACTTGTCCCATAAGTCTATCAATGACGGCTTGGACTTCTTATTGGCAGGTTTTCCCACTAATAACCCTCCTGGTAGTCGACTTTAATTCATAAAATAACACAGTAATATTCGACAGCTATCATTATTATATTACTCGCAACTACATAAAAAGACAAATCATTTTCCGTCTTATATCTTTTGCCCGAAAAGGGCTCAATTTTTCACCTTGGTGAATAATTGAGCCCCATAATCCCTGGTATTTTGTTCTATAGGTCCCTAGTTTTCCGGCTCTACTGCTTCCAAAATATGCAGTCTTGGTCAAAGGGTAACGGTGCTGATTATTCTCCATCCTTTAGGTAAAATAGAGGCCCCGGGCGGGCAGAGATAAGCTGGCCTTTCCTTCTTTAGCGGTGCTCACTAATATTTTCAAGGATGATACGGTGGTGGAC
>CAZPSR010000026.1:0-17362 GCA_964589135.1 uncultured Syntrophomonas sp. | reverse complement strand
ATAATAGATTAAGTGCACCTTTTAACAAACTAACTTGCATAACTGCCGTGAAGGGGTGGAACATTGAAAGCGTTTAAAATACCGGAAGCAACCGTGCAGAGACTGTCCATTTACTCCAGATATCTTCATCAACTTATGGATGAAGGTGAAGACACTATTTCTTCGGGCCAAATAGCCCGAGGGGTGGGAGTAAGTTCTGCCCAGGTGAGAAAAGACCTGGCTTACTTTGGGGAATTTGGCACCCGGGGAGTTGGATACAAGGTTGATGAGTTATATGGATATTTGATGGAGATTTTGGGTCTGGACCAGGAATGGAATGTTATCATAGCAGGAGCTGGTAAACTGGGATCGGCTCTGGCTCTCTATCAAGGTTTTAAGGAACGCGGTTTTGTAGTTAAAGCCATACTGGACGTATCCGAGGACAAAATAGGCAGCAAGCTGGGACAACTACAGGTAGAGTCTCTGGACTGCTTACAAAGGCGGGTAAAAGATTATGACATACATGTTGGAGTGGTTACGGTTCCAGCCCAAGCAGCCCAAAAGGTTACCGATGAATTAGTGGAAGCCGGAGTTAGAGCTATATTAAACTTCTCTCCCCGGGTACTGAAAGTTCCCCATGACGTAGTGCTTCGGAATGTGGATCTATCAGTTAATTTAGAGGTTTTGAGTTTCAACCTGGTTCAATATAAATAAGAACCAGGTGAATAAATGGCTAATCACTAGCATTAATTATGGATAGCAAGGAGAATACCTGAGAGGGTAATTCTCCTTTTTTGACCAACTTGTGTTAAGAGTATAGTAATGCTAAACTTGAACAAATAAAGGCTGGTGGAGGGAGAAGATTGAGTAAATTGCGTACCTATCCAGGCTGGCAGATTCTAATTCTCTTGCTGGTACTCGGTGGCATTATTGGTGGATGGATAGGAGACGCTACCCAGGCGGTATGGCCAGTCGCCAACTTGTGGGCCAAAAGCCGAATGGTTGGTATACCGGATTTTAGTCTGGATCTTGGCGTCCTAAAATTTTCTTTCGGATTTATGATTGATTTAAATTTGTTTTCTATTCTTGGTTTTATAGTTGCTTATATGGTATATAAAAAATTGTAAGAGAGAGAAAAGCTTTGAAAAAGATTATTCTTGCTTCAAGGTCCCCCAGGCGTAAGGATCTTCTGGAACAATTGGGTATTACTTTCGATTGCTATCCAGCCGATATTGACGAACAATTCTATTCGGGGGAGACAGTAGTAGAGGCAGCAAGAAGAATTGCCTGGAATAAAGCTGAAGAGGTTGGAAAAAAGGAAAAAAATGCCTTGATCATTGCGGCTGATACCGTGGTAGTATGTAATGGACAGGTCTTGGGCAAACCTGATAATCTCAGGGATGCTTTTAATAAGCTTTCCCAGCTCAGGGGAAGAGTACATGAAGTAATAACTGCCGTGTGTGTAATGGATGCAGATAGCGGCCAGGGTGAAGTTCAGGCTGAGATTACCAGGGTATATTTTCGAGATATAACAGATGAAGAAATAAGAGCTTACATAATGACCGGAGAACCAATGGATAAAGCAGGAGCATATGGTATACAGGGACTGGGAGCGGTATTTATTGACCGAATTGAAGGGTGTTACTTCAATGTGGTTGGATTGCCATTAAAGAATCTGTATTCAATGCTTAAAAGGCAGGGGGTAAGACTGCTGGAGGGGTGAAAGCTCTGAGTTTCTATCATACAGGCATTAAAGACATGCCGGAAAACATGAGACCTAGAGAGAAATTGATGCTAAAAGGGGAAAAAAACCTGGATGATGCTGAGTTGTTGGCTATTATACTGGGACAGGGCACCCGTGAGCTCAGCGCTCTGGAGTTAGCCCGGCTGTTAATAATGAAATATAAATCCTTGCGCAACTTGAAAGATGCTAGCCTGGAGGAGCTCTTGGAGGAAAAAGGCATCGGTCCGGCTAAGGCAGTAAGCATTAAAGCAGCCATAGAGATGGGGCGACGCATGGCCCAGGATAGCGAGTTAAAAATCCCGATAAAGTCACCAGAAGACGTTAAAAATATGGTTATGGAAGAGATGCGATATTTTGACCGCGAGCATTTTCGGGTAATATATCTGGATCGAAAAGGCGGATTGCTGGAAATGCAGGACATTTCCGTAGGAGGCCTGCACAGTTCGATAGTTCACCCCCGGGAGGTATTTAAGTTAGCGGTGAAAAAAAGTGCTGCCTCTTTGATATTAGTGCATAATCATCCCAGCGGAGACCCCGCTCCCAGTCAAGAGGATATTGAGATAACCCGGCGCTTGATTGAAGCTGGCAATCTAATGGGAATATCGGTATTGGACCATATTATTATAGGTGATAATAGATACTGCAGTCTTAAATCAAAAGGCTTAATTTAATAATTAAGGAGGCAAAATAGTGGTTTTCGGAAAAGACTTGGGAATAGATCTGGGTACAGCTAATACTCTGGTGCACGTGAGAGGAAAAGGAATAGTACTGCGTGAGCCTTCGGTAGTAGCTATAGAAATCGACAGTGGGAGGGTACTGGCAGTAGGGGAGGAAGCCAAGCAGATGATTGGCCGCACTCCTAGTAATATAGTGGCTATAAGACCAATGAAGGATGGAGTAATAGCGGATTATGATGTTACCCTGGCTATGATTAAATACTTTATTACTCGGGCTATAGGGCAGAAGAATCCTTTTACCCGGCCCCGGGTAGTTGTGAGCATCCCAACCGGTTGTACCACTGTGGAGGAACGAGCGGTGAGAGAAGCAAGTATTGCTGGAGGAGCCAAAGAGGCTTATTTGATGGAGGAACCTATGGCTGCAGCTATAGGGGCAGGTATGCCGGTGCACGAACCCACCGGGAATTTGATTGTTGATATAGGCGGGGGGACCACCGAGGTGGCTGTGATATCTCTGGGGGGTATTGTTACCTCCCGGTCCATACGGGTAGCTGGAGACGATATGGATGAGGCTATCATTAGTCATCTCAGAAAGAACTATAATCTGTTAATTGGGGAGAGAACTGCCGAATCTATAAAGATGCTGATTGGTTCTGCCGTCTGGGAAGGGGACGAAGAGTTCTATGAGGTGAGAGGGAGAGATCTGGTTACAGGTTTGCCCAAGACCATACAGGTATCATCCCCTGAAATACAAAAAGCCCTTAAGGAGACAGTTGATCAAATTGTGGACGGGATTAAAATATGCCTGGAAAAAACCCCTCCAGAGCTGGCCGCTGATATTATGGACCGGGGAATTGTAATGGCTGGAGGCGGTGCTCTATTAAAAGGATTGGATAAACTGATCAGCGGTCAGACTAATATGCCGGTTTATGTTTGTGAAGATCCCCTTTTGGCAGTAGCTCGGGGTACTGGTAAAGTATTGGAGAATATTGATATACTTAAAAGGGTGTTGATATCACCGAAAAAATAGAAGTTATTTGGGTGAGAAGCTTTGAGAAATTTTATTGGGAATAAATATTTCTGGCTGGTTCTTATAATATTTATAGGAACCCTATGGCTAATAAATAACACCTCGTCAGAACGGAATAATATCAGTTTATTGGAACAAATATTAAGAGATGCTTATACCCCGCTGCAAAGCGGGGTAGTCGAGTTTAAAGAGAATTTAGGTCAGGTCAGTGCCTTTTTTGCCAGCAAACAGGATATGCAAGAGCAAATAAAGAGTCTGGAAGAAGAGAATCAAGAGTTAATCATGGAAAACCAGGTGTTAAGAGAAGAAAAAATGGAACTGCGTAGATTAAGAAGCCTCTTGGGTTTTCACGATTACAGTCTGAATAAATACCAGATGGTGGGAGCTCGGGTAATTGCCCGCAGTCCTAATAACTGGTATCGCAATATAGTCCTGGACAAAGGTTCAGATAGTGGCATTAAAAAGGGTATGGCAGTCATCAGCCCTAAAGGATTGGTGGGAAGGGTAGCAACTGTAAGTCGAGACTCAGCTCATGTCGATTTGATTATCCATCGAGAAATCGCTGTAGGCGCCATTATACAGGAAAACCGGGAGACTCAGGGTATTGTTGAAGGTTTAGGCAACAGCAGTAACTTGCGCATGATCAATATACCCTATTATTCAACTATTAAAGAGGGAAACACGGTTGTAAGCTCCGGGCTGTCAGAATCCTACCCCAAAGGCATTGACATTGGCACGGTAAAGGAAGTTGAGCTGCAGCCGGATGGAATACTCTTATCGGCCCTGGTGGAACCTTCAGTTGATTTTGATAAATTGGAAGAAGTGCTGGTAATAGTAGATTATAAGCCAGGACGGGTGCCGGGGAATGAAACAGATAATGAGTAAGCAATTGGAGGATGGATTATTTTGCGGTATTTTGTCTTGGGCTTTTTACCTTTTATAGCAATATTTTTGGAATCGACATTCTTCAGAAGTTACAATTTATTTGGTACTCTGCCAGACCTGGTTTTAATATTCGTAGTTTATTATTCTTTCCTCAATGGAGATAAAAAAGGAGCGGTTTACGGTTTTTTGTGCGGTCTCTTGGAAGACTTATATATGGGACGATTTATTGGTATAAATGCTTTATCCAAAGGGATAACTGGCTATATTATAGGCCGGCTTCAGGTGCGCTTTTTTAATGAAAACCTCCTGGTAGGTCTTTTGGTAATTTTGATCGGAACGGTATTGAATTCTTTATTTATGCTGGTTTTGGGGTGGACTGCCTTTAGTATATTCAACCTAGATTTTTCTATAATAAGTGCTGCCATATACCAGAGTGTATACAACCTGTTGTTGGCAGTTCCCATATACATCTGGTATTATAACTCGTTCGAAAAAGGCTGGCTAAATAGGACCGGAGAGAGATAAATGAAAGTAGAAGGATGGGAAAAAAATTTAAAGGTCTACAGCTATTTGGTAATATTATTGCTGGCTATCTTGGGTGCCAGGCTGGCGGTAGTGCAATTGTTCAATAATGAAACTTACCAGACCCAGGCCAAGGAAAACCGGATCAGATTGCTTCCCATTAAGGCGCCCCGGGGTGAAATATATGCAGCCGGGGGTGAAGTACTGGCCAGCAATGAAATAGTATATTCTTTGAGCCTGAGTTACTTGGGATTTAGTAAGCAGGAAACGGTTATTGATAATCTGCTGTCATTATTACAGGAATATTACCCGGAAGTTACTCGTGACTATATCGAAGAAAAGGTGGAAATACAAAAACTCCGTTTGTATGAACCTATTACCCTTATCCATGATATACCCTGGAATCTGGTAGTGAAGTTGGAGGAAAACCGCCAAAACCTGCCTGGGGTATCCATAGTGGTAGAACCCCTGCGCAGCTATCCCCAAGGCAGTCTAGCCGGACATGTTTTGGGTTATATTCATTCAATTGATGAGAGCGAATTAAAGAATTCCGCTGAAAGCCAATACAGTATTAACAGTATGATTGGTAAATCTGGAATTGAGAAGCAGTATGAGGCGATGTTGAAAGGTAAAGATGGAGCCCGCAACGTGGAGGTAGATGCCCAGGGTCGGCCCATAAGGGACTTGGTGACTCTGGAATCAGAGTCAGGCAACAACCTGTATCTTACTCTGGACTTAGAATTGCAGCAGGTTATGCAGAAAAGCATGGATAACACTCTGAATCAATTACAGAAAAAATATCCTAAAGCCAAGGTGGGTGCAACGGTATTAATGAATGTCAAGACCGGGGAGATTTTGGCCATGTGCAGCAGTCCCGCCATGCATCCTGATGATTGGAAAGGTAATATCAGTTCCAAACGGGCCCAGTACTATTTTCCTCAGACTGAATCATATGATCCCATGCAGCCGGGTGCTATTACCAACCGCTGTATACAGGCCACTTATCCGCCTGGCTCTACTTTTAAAATGATAACCGGGATGGCGGCTCTGGATAAAGAGGTTATGAATCCATTAAAAGACTATGTCAAATGTAGCGGCAGTTACTGGATTGCTCCCTTTATAAAGTGTTGGAATGTTCATGGCAATGTTAACTATTATTCAGCTATGGCCGGCTCGTGTAATGTCTACTTTCAGGAAATGGCCCGCCGCGCCGGGCATAAAGAGCTAAGCCGGGTGGCTGAGGAATTTGGGTTTGGATCAAAAACCGGTATAGATCTTCCTTATGAATTCAAAGGCTTATTGCCTACCCAGGAATGGAAACAGGAAATAAGCGCCACTCTGACCGACCGGCAATATGATCAGCTGCGTCAGCAATTGGAGGCAAAATATGATGATTTGTTAAAGGAGAACATAGACCAGGAGGAAATCAACCGTCTGCAGAAAAAAAAGGATAACGAAAAGGCCCAATTGGAGGCTCAGTACCAGATTGATTATAAATTTAATACTACCTGGCAGGCTTTTGATACCTTTAACATGTCTATCGGCCAGGGATACAATGACTATACGGTATTACAGCTGACCAACTATGTAGCTTCTATTGCCAATGGCGGTTATCTCATGGAGCCCCATCTGGTGAGCCGGATTACCGATGGTGAGGATAATACCATTGAGGGTATTAAGCCCCGGGTAATAAAAGAAATAGATGTCCAAGCGGAAACCATTGCCGAAACCAGGCGAGCTATGCTGGGGGTAAGCCAAGCTGGTGGAACTGCTCACTTTCTGTTCTATGATTTTCCGCCTGATATTCAGGTAGCGGCTAAAACCGGTACGGCTCAGACTGGCAGAGCAGGGGACAATCAACTAAAAGAGTTTCATGGAGTTTTTGTGGCCTTTGCCCCCTTTGATGACCCTGAAATTGCCTTTGCCGGAGTGATGGAATATGGTAATAGTGGTAGCGAATCAGCCGGGTTAATTGCCCGGGATGTTTTTAAGCACTACTTTGGCATTAAGAATTACCTGGAAAACACAGTAGATTAAGGAGTGTCGAATAACGCTGGCGAATAATAGAAGAAATTTCTTGGGTACTGACGACTAAAATAGGGCCGTTTAGAAAATATCGGCTCTATTTTTATTTTTTTCATCGAAGGGAATAAATGTTATTTATAGAATTACATGACAAAATGAAGTATTTACAGAGTTTTCACGGACTCTTACGGAATGGGGGGCTAAATGGGTGAGTACAGCATATAAGACGGTCAGTAACAGCATGCTGATAGACCTGAAAGCTTACAATACCTTTGCTCAGATAAAAGAGGGGCTGGAGAACAAGCTCACTTTGATGGCAGATTTGCCGATTGGCAGCAAAGTAAATGTTGATATTGGCAAAAAAATATTGAGCAACAAGCAACTTAGGGAACTGGAGGATACCTTGCTTGATTACGGTGTGCATCTGGATCAGCTCATGTCCGGAAGGCCTATTGCGGATGGGGAGGCAAAACAGGAAGAGGAGAAGGCTCCAATTATTGAAGATATTAAGCATTATGAGAATACCGCTTTAATATGTCATCATATCCGCTCGGGGCAAAAAAAATTTGTGCCAGGCAATGCGGTGATTCTGGGTGATATAAACCCCGGGGCAGAAATAATTGCAGGTGGGAATATATTGGTCATGGGTTGTTTGCGAGGAATGGCCCATGCCGGAGTGTTTGGTGACGAAGGAGCTTTAATTACCGCTTATCGTTTGAATCCAACCCAGCTCAGAATTGCCAGTCATATTACTCGCCCTCCGGATGGGGAAAAAAATGAGCTTGATTACCCTGAAGTGGCCCGCATTCGCGAGGGTAGAGTCGTAATTGAGAAGTTAAAAATATGATAGGGGGCTTAAGGATGAAAAGTAGAGTGATAGTAATTACTTCAGGCAAAGGTGGGGTGGGAAAGACTACCACTACAGCCAACCTGGGGACTGCTCTGGCTATGATGGGCAAAAAGGCGGTGATGATAGATACTGACATTGGCCTCAGAAACTTAGATGTGGTAATGGGTTTGGAAAATCGTATTGTCTTTGACATTGTTGACGCAGTCAATGGTCATTGCAAAATGAAGCAGGCCCTAATCAAAGACAAAAGGTTTGACGGTCTGTATCTCTTGCCTGCTGCTCAAACCAAAGACAAAAATGCGGTATCTCCTCATCAAATGAAGAACTTGGTTAATGAATTACGCAAAGATTTTGATTTCATTCTGGTTGATTGCCCGGCGGGGATTGAACAGGGCTTTAAAAATGCCATTGCCGGGGCTGATAAAGCGGTAGTGGTTGCAACTCCGGAAGTCTCCTCGGTTCGGGATGCAGATAGGATAATTGGACTGGTGGAAGCGGCCGGGCTGACCCAAACCAAGCTGATCATAAATCGTATCCGCAGCAAGATGGTAAAACGTGGAGATATGATGGATACCGGTGATATTATAGATATTCTAGCAATTGACTTGCTGGGAGTAGTTCCAGAAGATGAAGCAATAGTGGTTTCAACCAATCGTGGAGAACCAGCCGTATTGGAAAACCAATCCCGGGCTGGGGCTGCCTACCGTCGAATAGCGCGTAGGCTCATTGGAGAGGATGTTCCCATCTACTCCTTGGAAGATCCGGAAAACATTATGGATAAATTTAAGAAGATCCTGAAGCTGGCCAGATAGGGGGGAGGGGATGAGCTTGTTAGAGGTACTTAGCCGCATATTTTCAAGGGAAAGTATGCCAAGTAAGGATATAGCCCGAGAAAGGCTGCGCCTGGTATTGGTTCACGACCGGGCTACGGTATCTCCCGAATTCTTGAATTCTTTAAAAGAGGATCTCATAAAAGTCATAAGGGAATATATGGATATAGACGAGGAAGCCTTGCAGGTCAGTCTGGAGAATGAAGCACATTCTATTGCGCTTATAGCCAACATACCGGTAAAAGGCTTCAGACGCAAGGCTCAGGAACTGTCCTCGACCTGATTACTAGTTAAGCCTTAAACTTCTTAATTTAATTCCTTGAGCTCTAGTTCTTGTCCAAAAGATCAACCCGGGTTGCCCACCCCCGGGTTGGTCTATTTCTAAGCCGGCTAAAACCGCCAATATCTGCTACCTTTACATGCCATTTGGCAAAGCTTTATAATGTAGGGGGGAGGTACGGCTTTGAATATCAAGCGCTTAAGATTAATTGACAAACCATTTATATTTACCCTATTGCTTATTCTGACCTTGGGCCTGGTTATTCAGAGCAGTGCCAGTTTGGGAATGGTTAGTGATGCCCTTTATTATGTGAAAAAGCAACTCTTTATGATTAGCCTGGGACTATTGGGAGCTATCTTCATTATCCGCTATGATATTGCTGAGTTCAAAAACTTTGGTAACCTATTATATCTCTTATCCTTAGGATTATTAATTGTGGTATTGCTCTTTGGTACCGAAGTGCGGGGGACTACGGGATGGATTTCCCTGGGGCCGCTGCCCGCCGTTCAGCCAGCAGAATTTACCAAAATTATGCTTATAATCGCCTTTGCTGATTTTGTCAACCGGCGTCGAGGAGAACTGGATACCCTGCCTAAAATTTTACCCTGCCTGGCCTATATGGGACTGCCCTTTGTTCTGATAATGATGCAGCCTGACCTGGGTACCGCCCTGGTATATATAGCAATAACCATCATTATGCTCTTGGTGGCCGGGGCTAATTCCCGGGTACTCTTGGCCTTGATGGGAGGAGGTATACTGCTGGTAGGTCTGATCTTGATAGCGCATTTTCATTGGGGTCTGCCCATACCGCTGGAGGACTATCAGTTAAAACGCCTGACTGTTTTTTTAGATCCCTATAATGATGGGCAGGGAGGACGAGGCGCTGGTTGGAACACCATACAATCATTGGTAGCTATTGGCTCAGGGGGATTAGTTGGCAAAGGATTGTATAACGGCAGCCAGGTCCAACTTAATTTCCTGCCTGAGCACCATACCGACTTTATATATGCCGTTATTGGGGAAGAACTGGGCTTTATAGGTGCTCTTGGTTTAATTGGCTTATATGCCATACTTATCTTGCGTTCTTTGTATATTGCTTCAGAAGCACGGGAATTTTTTGGCAGTCTGGTGGTGATTGGAGTCACTGCTATGTGGCTGTTTCATATCTTTGAGAATATCGGTATGTCAATAGGTGTTATGCCCATTACCGGTATCCCCCTGCCTTTCATCAGTTATGGCGGCAGCTCCATGGTTACTAATCTGCTGGCAGTAGCCCTGATCATCAATGTCAACATCCGAGGCAAACAAATTGTATTCTAAATGACAGTTCCATGGGTGATAGGGCACCTCCCTCCCCGGATCACCTCAGTCCCCTAGAGGAAAAAGTATCCACTGCTTATGTCATAAAATATGGACTAAAGCTATATATTTTAATTGAACCAAGATTAATGCTTATATAGCAGCCGGGCAGTTTATGGAAAAGGAGGGCTGTATAGTGCTGGGGAGTTTTAGAATCAGGATGCTGCTGGTAATTCTAATTGCTGCTTTGGTGGGTCTGTCCATGCAGTCAGAGCATAGTAGCAATAAGATAGTGGAACCGGTAATTAAATACATAATGAAGGACTATGGAGTTCAAGATACCCTGGCCCAATATTTGCATCAGATCCAAGGCGAACCCCAGGACGATACTTTGCCGGTCTCCGGGGAGACCATACTGCAGTTGCCCTGCGAGTTTATAGACATAGAAAAAAGCTATGGCTGGTATTACAACCAGGAGAGCCAACAGCAGGAATTCTATCCGGCCCTGGTAATTAAGGTTGAGGAGGGCACAGGGGTCAAAGCAGTTTATGCAGGCCAGGTAGCGGATATATCCGATGATGAGGGAAAGAAGACGGTTTTGATCGACCATGGGGGCGGCTTGTGTTCTTCTTATGGGGGACTCCAGGAAGTAAAAGCCAGACCGGGGCAACAGGTGACTACAGACACCCTTATTGGCTTAAGCAGTCAACAGCTCTTTTTTCAGATTACGGGTGAGGATGGTCCTTTAAACCCCAATAGATTATTTGAACGCTAATGAGACTGGCCCGGATAGCAGGTATAGATTTTAAGGCCAATTGGGCTTTTTTGCTTTTGGGTCTGGTTTATACCCTGCTGGGATTGGGGCCAGAGGTTGTATTGATCACTACTGCAGTTCTGGCTCATGAAACAGCTCATACCATGGTAGCCCTGGCCTTGAAGGTCCGGATCTCTGAGGTGGAGTTGCTGCCCTTTGGTGGGCAGGCCACGGTGGAGGATTTTACCGGACTTGAACCCAGCCGAGAAATCTATGTAGCTCTGGCCGGCCCAGGGTTAAGCTTGATTATGGCCGGGGTCTTTTATTACTTGATACCTCCTCAAGGGCCCCTTTTCAGCCTGTTTATCAATATAAATTTATTTTTGGGTTTTTTCAACTTCTTGCCGGTACTGCCTCTGGATGGGGGCAGGATATTTAGAGCCTTACTTTCCTGCGCAAGAGGATATCGGCAAGCAACTTTAACTACCCTGGTTCTGGGTAAGATCACCGCCTGCTTGCTGGGAGGAATAGGGGTTTATCTTAGCTTTACCACCATGAGCGGAGCCAATTTGATTATTATCGCCATACTGTTGTTTTGGGCGGCAGGCCGGGAAAAAAAACTCCTGGCCTATGCCTTTATGCGATATATGCTCAATAAAAAAGCTCAGCTGGGTCGCCATGGATTTATGGAATCCAGGCAGATAGCCGCAGTTCCTGAGACCCCGGTTAAAAAAATATTGGATGATAGCCGTCCTTCGGCTTATCTTATGGTAGTTATTATAGGAAAGGATGAATCTGTGATAGGGATAAGAACCGAAGCCGAATTGATCGAATGTCTGTTGGAAAAGGGACCAGATGCTTGCCTCCAAGACTGCTGAACAACCCTCTTACCCTCTGCCAATGGCCCAGGCTTTTGCCAATCTTTGCTGGTATATTTACCATACCTTGCGCAATTTTGAGCCTTTTTCAGTAATATTAAACAGTTCTCACTGTCAGCCGGCCAAGATTTGTGGTGAAAGGGTTTGCTGCGGAAGGTTAATCCCCAGGGTTTTATGGTAATATATATAATATTGGATATTGCTGTTTGGAGGCACATTATGAAAGATAGGATTTATAGGGATATATTGCCCAATGTATCCAAGCCCGCCCGTTATACGGGCAGTGAAGTGAATATGATTAAAAAGGAATGGGGACCTGGCCGAATTAAGATGGCTTTAGCCTTTCCTGATGTATATGAAGTGGGTATGTCTCATGTAGGGAGCAAGATCTTATATGGCTTGATCAACGAAGAGAGTGAGCATCTGATGGAACGGGTATATGCACCCTGGCCGGATATGGAAAGAGAAATGCGCCAAGATAAGGTTCCTCTCTTCACCCTGGAATCTTTTAAACCTTTACGGGATTTTGACCTAGTGGGTTTTACCATGCAGTATGAGCTAGCCATTACCAATGTTTTAAACATGTTGGATATGGCGGAAATACCCCTGTGGTCCCAAGAGCGAGGTGAAGAATACCCATTGATCATAGCCGGAGGACCGGTGGTTTTTAACCCGGAGCCATATGCCGATTTTTTTGATCTATTTCTGATCGGTGATGGGGAGGAAATGCTGCCCGAGTTTATGGACTGCTGTTGGGAAAATCGTCATTTGCCCAAGCCAGAACGCTTGTTTAAACTGTCGGCTCTGGAAGGGGTTTATGTACCTTCATACTACCAGCCAGAATACAAAGTAGATGGGACTCTACAGAGAATGGTTCCAAGGTCAGAGTCTTTTCCGGCTGCCATAAGAAAGAGAGTGGTGGCGGATTTGGATCGGGCTTATTTTCCGGAAAGCCCCGTACTGCCCTATATGAATATAGTCCATGACCGGGCAGTATTGGAGGTCATGCGCGGATGTCAGCGGGGCTGCCGCTTTTGTCATGCCGGCATGGTGTACCGGCCAGTGCGGGAACGCAGTATCGAAACCCTCCAGAGGCAGGCCGATCGGCAGTTGGCTAGCACCGGATATGAAGAGATAAGCCTTACTTCCCTTAGTACCCTGGATTATTCCGGAGTTGACCAACTGGTTAAAGGCCTGGTAGGGGCTTATCAGCATCAGGGGACCGGAGTTTCTCTACCTTCCTTAAGGGTAGATGCCTTTTCAGTAGAATTAGCCAATGAAGTGCAAAAAGTGCGCAAAACTACTCTGACCCTGGCACCAGAGGCAGGCACCCAGCGCCTCAGGGATTCAATCAATAAAAATGTAAGTGAGGAACAACTACTGGAAGCAGTTAAAGCAGCTTTTCAATCAGGCTGGTTATCCATAAAACTGTATTTCATGATAGGATTGCCCGGGGAGACGGAAAGGGATTTGCTGGGGATCTTGGACTTGCTGGAAAAGGTCCGGGACCTGGGAGATCAGTATGCCAGGAGGAAAGTGGAAATAAGAGCCAGCATAGCCTCTTTTGTCCCCAAAGGTCATACCCCCTTTCAATGGCAGGCTCAGAATTCCATTCAAGAACTGGAGCAGAAGAGAAAACTGTTGACAGCCCGGAAAATGCGAAGGATTAAACTCAGTTTTCATGATAGTAAGACCAGTTATCTGGAGGGAGTGTTATCCAGGGGGGATAGACGATTATCTCTTCCTATTTATCGAGCCTGGCAGAAGGGCTGTAAATTTGATGGCTGGTCCGAATATTTTAATTTCGGGAATTGGTTGAAAGCCCTCCAGGAGGCGGACCTTGATCCGGATTTCTATACCACTCGCTCCCGTTCCTATGATGAAGTATTGCCCTGGGATTTCATAGATATCGGGGTAAGCAAGGCTTTCCTGCGGGCTGAGAATGAAAAGGCAGCTCAAGGCCTTCTCACCGAAGACTGCCGGTGGCAAGAGTGTACGGGCTGTGGTATTTGTCCGGCCTTTGAAGTGGAGCTGGACCTTAAAGGGGGAGTAGAGGGATGAGAGTAAGAATGGAGTACCGAGTGGGAGCTAACCTCAAGTTTCTAGGTAATTTGGATATGATGAATCTTATGAGTCGGGTATTGCGCCGGGCTGGAATACCCTTCGCTTTGAGCCAAGGATTTAATCCCCATATAAAACTTTCCCTGGGTACTGTCCTACCGGTGGGGGTATGGGGAGAGAAGGAATATTTAGACCTGGAATTGACTAAGGCAATGGAGCCTCAGGTTTTAGTGGAAAAGCTAAACCGAGCTCTACCCCCCGATATGGAGATTAAGCAATGTGTCGTATTGGAGGAAAAGCTGCCGGCCTTGATGAAAACCATCAATGCGGCCAGCTATAGTTTTGTCCTTAAATCAAATGATGATTACTCGGCTCTGGTAGATGGCATAATGGCTGAGGGACAATTGCTGGTAAAAAGCCGAGGCAAGAAAAAAGGGGTAGAAAAGGATTTGCGCCCGGGGATTCACAAAATTACTGTCATCTCCGAGAAAGAGTCTGTTATCATTAAGATATGGGTTAATGTTGGAGAGCCCATAAATGTTCGCTATGATGAATTAAGAGATTTGTTATTGGACCGAGGTATTAAACCGGAAGCCTTGATTGATATATTTCGCAGTGGCAATTATATTCGGGTGGGTACCGATTTTTATTCTCCATTGGAAAAGGTGAGTTAGTTTGAAAAGAGAGATTATTGTTGAAGTATATCCCTGGGAATCCAGGGTGGCGGTGGTGGAAAATGGCAGGTTGGCTGAAATATTCTGGGCTGACCAGAATGATAATGTGGGAAATATCTATAAAGGCCGGGTAAAAGATATTATACCTGGGTTATCCTGTGCTTTTATCGACATTGGTCTGGCCAAGAATGCCTTTCTTTACAAAGGGGATATTGTGGTACCAGGCTTGAAGCGAGGCAGCAATATTTTTGACCTGTTAAAAAGTGGACAGGAGATCATGGTACAGGTGAAAAAGGAGGCCTTTGCAGACAAAGGAGCCCGAGTAACCGGTAATATGACTATCCCCGGTCATTACCTGGTTCTTTTGCCTTTTCAGAATGAGGTATCCATTTCCCGCAAAATAACCAACAATGACCGCCGGGAGTATCTGCGCACTATCATTGAAATGGACAAACCAGATAACATGGGGGTAATAGTAAGGACTGCCTGCCGGGAAGCTAAAGATGAGGAGATAATATCCGAATTAAATGAGTTGCTACAGGTATGGAGGGACATAAATATTCGCTATGATAAGGCTCGTACTCCCAGCCTGATTTATGAAGATATTGATACTTTGGAAAGGACCCTCAGGGAATACTTGGATGTAGAGATTAGCAGAATTATTATCAACAATCGTAAACTGCAGGAGCGAATCAAGACATACGTGGAGAAAAAGCATGCTTCCTGCCGGAAAATTATATATGAAGAGGGATTCCTGTTTGAAAAATATGGCTTGGAAAAGGATGTTAAACGAAGCCTGCGCCGGAAGGTATGGCTTAAAAACGGGGGATACCTCATATTCGATGAAACCGAGGCTATGACAGTAATTGATGTTAACAGCGGCAAGTATACGGGTAAGGATGATTTTGAGGATACGGTATATAAATTAAACCTGGAAGCGGCAGTGGAGATACCCCGACAACTACGGCTCAGAAGCATTGGGGGCATAGTCTTAATAGATTTTATAGATATGAAGAACAAGGAAAACGAGGAAGAGGTTATTAATACTCTGCGCAACATGCTTACCAAGGATAAGGCCAATACCAGGATAGTAGGTATGACTGGTCTGGGCTTCCTGGAAATGACCCGAAAAAAGGCACGCTATGGAGTTAGTGAATTTTTTGCCGATGAATGCAGCCATTGTCATGGCCGGGGCCGTACTATCAGCTTAAATGCAGTATGTTCAGAGATTAAGCGAAAACTAGCCAGCATGGATTACATAGAGCATGAAGAAATTATCTGCGAAGCCAGCCCCGAGCTGATCAAAGCTCTAGGGGAAAATAAAGGGGATTTGGCCTATATCGAAAAAAAGATATCCAAGAAGATAATCTTAACTGCTAAAAACCGGTACAATACTGGGGATTATAACATTCTCACCCCGGCCTATTAACCTCCCTTAGCCCAAACCCGGGTAAGCAGGCAAATCATCAGGAGAGCTACTCACAGGCTGATCCAAGCTAGTTCTTGACTAAAGAGTTGGGATATGTTAAATTTGCATTTGGGTTGCATGTTTTTTGCAACCGCTCAGTTCAGGTCCGCAAATGGCTACGAGCCTGCCTGTCAACTGGCGAGTCTAAATAAACATGGAGGTGCTGTTAATAAAGTGTATGCATTAATTCAAACTGGTGGAAAGCAGTATAAAGTTTGTGAAGGTAGCATAGTAAAAGTTGAAAAACTAGAGGGAGAAACCGGAGGAAATATAGTTTTGGACCAGGTGCTGATGATAAATGATGAGAACGGCACGGTACAAATAGGCAGTCCTCTGCTGGAAAATGCCCAGGTTACCGCCAAGATACTGGAACAGGGCAAGAACAAGAAGGTTATTGTTTACAAATATAAAAGAAGAAAGAACTATCGCAGAAAACAGGGACACCGTCAGCCCTACACCCGTTTGCTGATTGAAAAGATCCAAGGATAATGATCACGGTAGAAATCCAATATAAACAAGAATATATTGATTCTTTTATCGTTAAAGGCCATGCTGGATTTAACTCCGAAGGGGAAGATATTTACTGCGCCGGAGTATCAGCAGTTACCCAAACTGCGTTGCTGGGCCTTATAGAGCATATTAGCTTAAAGCCTGAATACAGGGTCGAAAAGGGCCTGATTGAATGTAAGTTGCCCTCCGGTTTGACTGAGGAAGACCGGGAAAAGGCACAAGTGATATTATCAACTATGGAGAAAGGCCTGATGTCTATGAAACAGGCCTATGCAGGTTACTTGAAAGTGCTGGTTAGGAGGTAACAAAATTGTTTAAATTTGATTTACAGCTATTCGCCCATAAAAAAGGGGTAGGAAGTTCTAAGAATGGAAGAGACAGTGAGTCCAAGCGTTTAGGAGTCAAGCGATATGACGGACAGGTGGTCAGAGCTGGGAATATACTGGTTCGGCAGCGGGGCACTAAAATCCATCCCGGCAACAATGTGATGAGGGGCGGAGATGACACCCTGTTTGCGGTGGTAGATGGACAGGTGAAGTTTGAGAGAAAAGGCCGGGATAAAAAGCAGGTTAGCGTATATCCCCTGGATGAAATGATAAGTATTCAGGCCTAGTAAATAAACAGCTAGCTTAGTTGGACCCCTGGAGTTTTTCAGGGGTTTTTGCTATTATTAGGTAATTAAAGGAGGGTGGTTGGTTGGTGAACGGGCAGAAAACGGTGGATTTATTAAGGCAAATAAGGCATGATTTCGGCAATCACCTGCAGGTTATAATGGGATATATGGACTTAGGCCAAGAACAAGAGGCCCGGCAGTATATAGTAAGCCTGGTGGAGGAGATGGCTCTTGAGAGGGTAATATTTGACCATACGGATGATGATACCGCCTTGTATTTATA
>CAZPSR010000025.1:0-17647 GCA_964589135.1 uncultured Syntrophomonas sp. | reverse complement strand
ATGCCCTTTTTTATAGCCTCAGCGGAGCTGGTTCCCGCACCTTGTCCCCGACTACTAATATATTTCACCCTAATTCCTCCTCGTATAGTTTTCCTAGTATTTTGCCTTATTCTACTTTGATTTATCAATATTGGGTCTGCCTGATCATATTCCATTCTTAATAGACTTAATGTTTTCCAGCTGAGGCAAATTTGCCGCTAGTGCTGTCGGTTACTTTTGTATACAATATTATATGGATATATATTTTTCTCCTCCCCGATTAATATATATTATATAACACCATCTGCAATTTAGGAGGTAGGGGATTGTTACAATTCATAATGCTTATAGTTGCGGTTATCCTGGGAAAGCTGCTGTGGGATTTTCTGAACGATTATCGGCAAAAAATGCAGCCCACCGGACCTATCCCCGGTCAGAAAAAGAGACGACCAGGGAATGGTGAAGTAATAGACCTTAGTAGTGCCTGGATAAACATGGATAATTTACCTTACTTGAAACGGGATAATCTGCTATCGGGAAAAGATCTGGTACTATATGAATTGCTAGCTAGTATTTTAGATAACAGTTCTTATACAGCTTTTCCCCGGGTAAACTTGGAAGACCTGGTTACGGTTGCGTCAAACGCAGAAAATCGCACCGAGTATTTTAATCGGATAAGAAACCGCTATGTTGATATATTAATATGCGAGCGGGAAGGGCTGAAACCATTCTTAACCATAATTGGGGAAAGCAACCGGGAACCCCGTAAAAAACAGCAAGTGCTGGAAGATAGGTTTATCCGCAGTGCTGCCGATGCTGCAGGCCTAAAATATCTGCCTTTAAACCTAAACAACTTGCCTGATGATGAAGAATTGCGCAATCTGTTAAAAGATGCTGGTTTAAATCTATAAGGGGGATCGGGACAAGAAACCTTTTCCCCGGTCCCTTTGGGGTAACATTAATTTCCTGGAAATATGCTGGGGTTGGAGCATATAGATTGATATATCCCCATATGCAAAAGAGGGTGGCATAGGTGCCGGTTATTAAGGTAAGCAGCTACAACATACGTCGGGCCATAGGTATTGATGGAGTAAAGGATATAAAACAAGTCTATCAAGTATTAAATGAAATTAAAGCGGATATTATTGCCTTGCAGGAGGTAGAAATGGTTCCTGGGGTGGTGGGGGTGTCCCGGCAAGCTCATGCCTTGGCTGCTTTGTTAGATATGAACTATGTGTATGCTCCAGTTCACCGTTTGAAATTTGGTTCGGTGGGGAATGCGCTTCTATCTCGCTATCCCATTTTAAAAGAAACCAGGCATCTGCTGCCTGATTCCCGGGATGAAAGGGTCTGTCTGCAGACGGATATTGATTTGGCTGGTGCTGTTTTGAGTATTTTCAATGTCCATCTGGGTTTAAACCAGGTTTCCCGTTACCGTCATCTAAAATATTTGCTCCTGCCCATTATGCAGGATTCTAATTTTCCTACTATTCTGACCGGAGACTTTAATGCTACCCCCTCTATGCGGGAAATGAGGATGCTAGGAAATTATGTTAATGATTCTTTTCAGTATAATTCCGGATTTTATTGTAATACCTATCCATCCGATGCCCCACGGGTACGCATAGATTATATCTTTACCGACGATAAATGCAGGTGTTTCGATTTTTGCATCTTTGCATCTCAAGCCTCGGATCATTTGCCCATTTGTGCCAGCATCACGGTTCCTAAACCCCAGGCCTAGAAAACTTGGATTAAGCTAAGCCTTAATATAAAACGGGACTCTGCCCAAAAAGAGTCCCGTTAGTTTGCATATCCGCCGATTCAGCTTTGGTGCGATACAAGACCCACTTATTCATCAAATAAGTGGGTCTTGGCCAGGGTCATAATAAACTAATTTTTCATAATCAAAGATAATAGTTCGTTGCGAGTCTGGGCTCTGGTTTCAAAGATTCCTCTAACTGCAGAGGTTAGCGTTAAGGAACCCGGTTTATTTATTCCCCGCATGGTCATACACATATGCTCTGCTTCAATAATTACTGCCACTCCATAAGGATTCAAAGTATCGTAAATGCAATCAGCTATCTGGGAAGTCAGTCTTTCCTGGAGCTGGGGCCGACGGGCCAAGACTTCGGTTACTCGGGCAATTTTGCTGATCCCTACCACCTGTCCGCCCTTGGGAATATAGGCCACATGGGCTTTCCCATAAAAAGGCAAAAAGTGGTGCTCACACATGGAATATAGCGGAATATTCTTTAGCAGCACCAATTCATCGTGATATTCGGTAAAAGAAACCTGCAAAAGTTCCTGGGGATTGACATCAATACCATAGAATATCTCTTCATACATTTTGGCTACCCGTTTAGGAGTATCTTTTACTCCCTCCCGTGTAGGGTCCTCCCCAATGGCCTCCAATATCATGGTGAAGGCATCCTCAATTTTCTTGCGATCAAATCCCTTTTTCTTCAAGTATGTATTCCTCCTTAGCGACAAGGCATAGCTGAGGCAGGAAAGGCTGGTACAGCTCTTTCCTGCCCCGCTTATTAGAACAGTCCTACAATCTGTCCATTTTCTAGGATATCTATGTTTTGCGCCGCCGGGGTTTTCCCCAGACCCGGCATGGTCATAACCGTTCCGGCCAGGGCTACAATAAAACCTGCTCCCGCAGACAGCCGAACCTCTTTTACCGATACGGTAAAGCCCCGCGGACGTCCTTTAAGGTCTGGATTATCTGATAATGAATACTGGGTTTTGGCAATACATACCGGAAGATGCCCGTAACCTTGCTCCTGATACTCGCTCAGACTCCTGAGGGCTTCGGGAGCATAGCTAACCCCATCGGCACCATAGATCTCCCGGCAAACACAAGCAATTTTATCTGGCAACGGAAGTTCATCAGGATACAGGAATTTAAATTCACTCTGCTTTTCAGCTGCTTTAATCACCTTATGGGCTAAGTCTTCGCCCCCAGCTCCGCCTTTAGCCCATACCTGGGACAGAGCCACTTCTGCTCCCAGTCCTGCACAACGAGCGGTAATAAAATCTATTTCCTCGGCGGTATCACCGGGAAACTCGTTCAAAGCCACCACTACCGGCACCCCGTATTTATTAATGTTTTCCAGCTGTTTTTCCAGGTTTTCAATGCCCAGAGCCAAAGCACTCATATTCTGTTCCCCCAACTGGCTCTTAGGTACTCCGCCGTGGTTCTTGAGCGCCCTTACGGTGGCCACCAATACTACCGCAGCAGGCTTAAATCCTCCATAACGGCATACGATATCAAAGAACTTCTCGGCTCCCAGATCAGCCCCAAATCCAGCTTCGGTAATCATGTAATCAGCCATCTTCATTCCCATTCTGGTAGCTACAATACTATTGGACCCATGGGCTATATTGGCAAAAGGGCCTCCATGCACAAAAGCCGGGGTATTCTCCAGGGTTTGGACCAGGTTGGGTTTTATAGCATCTTTCATCAAAAGAGCCATAGAACCTGCTGCTTTTAAGTCTTCAGCGGTAACCGGCCTGCCGTCAAAGGTATACGCTACCACCATCTTTTTGAAACGTTCTTTCAAATCCATCAGATCCGTGGCCAGACATAAGGTAGCCATGACCTCTGAGGCTACACTGATATCAAATCCGGACTCCCGGGGTACACCATTTATCTTTCCCCCCAAACCCAGAACAATATTTCTCAAAGCTCTTTCATTTAAATCCATAACCCGTCGCAGCACTACCCGGCGGGGATCAATATTGAGCTCATTGCCCTGGTGCAGGTGGTTGTCCAACATAGCCGCCAAAAGATTGTGAGCGGCGGTAACTGCATGAATGTCTCCGGTAAAATGTAAATTGATATCCTCCATGGGAAGTACCTGGGCATAGCCACCTCCAGCTGCTCCCCCCTTAATGCCAAAACTAGGTCCCAGAGAAGGTTCTCGCAAAGCGATAATAGCCTTATGGCCCAGGCGGTTTAAAGCCATACCCAAACCAACTGTGTTGGTGGTTTTCCCTTCCCCGGCTGGTGTGGGATTAATGGCCGTAACCAGGACCACTTTACCGGAAGGCCCTTCTTTTATCTTTTCCCATACTTCCAGGCAAACTTTGGCCTTGTATTTGCCATACATTTCAATATCATCTTCATCGAGCCCAATAGATCTGGCAATGTCAATAATAGGGCTCATCGTGGCTTCCTGAGCTATCTCGATATCCGTCTTCATAAAATTCTACCTCCTGACAGCTAAATTTAGCTGAATAATTCCCCGGCTGCTCTATGATTTTTTGGGTTAATTAATTCCATCTTTAATAATCTATCATAACTAACGATAATTCTAAAGACACAAATATCACAAATCAGCGATTATGAGGATTCTGCACTATTAATTTTGATTAGTCAATTGTTTTATTAAAGTCAGTTTTAGCCAAACTTTTATTACCGGACACCTAAGCTTATTGTTAGATATTATATTGACTAAAATACCTGAATTTGTTTTATAGTACAGGCAAAATCATATCCGCTAAAAGTTAGCCGGTTGTCCGGTCTATAAACTTTGAGCCTACCAGGGCTGAGCCTTTCCCTGCTGACCTGTAGTCATTGCTTCAGCTTGCTTCTGACCAGGAAGGGTTTAAGGAAGTTCTTCCTCGTTTCATTAAACGGCTTTTACTTTTCAGTCTTAAAGTATTTATTAGGACTTTTTTTGCCCGTTCAGCAAAAGTCCAGGGCTTTATCTGTTAAAATAGCAAGAGAATAAGCTAAAGGAAAAAGAGGCTAAAAAACACTTACAAAGAAGAAAACCCAGCCCAACCGGCTGAGACTTGGAGGAAATTTCATGATACTTACCTCACCCGCTCATATAGGAAACAAGTTCTATGTGCTAGGACCTAGAAGCTATCACATCTTCCTAATGGATGGCCCCCAACCGCTGATCTTCGATTCCGGAGTATGCTGGGCCGGAAATATCTATATTGAAGCCATTCGCTCCATTCTGGGCCATCGGCAGCCATCAGTGCTTTTTCTCACCCATGTTCATTGGGACCATTGTGGGGCCGCAGCCCACCTGAAGGAGGCCTTTCCTTCCCTGAAAATTGCGGCATCAGCTCAGGCCGTAGGAATTTTAAAACGCCCCCGGGCCTTGGAGTTAATGAGCAAGCTTAATGAAGAGAGCAGAATCGCAGCCAGATCTGCTAATGATTCTGATTTATGCTTAATATCGGATAGACCCTTTGGTTCTTTCCCGATAGATATTGAGCTAGAAGGCAGTTCCACTATGGATTTCGGAGCTGACCTCCGGGTTCAGGTAATCGCCACCCCGGGTCACACCCGAGATCACTACAGTTACTACCTGCCCCAGGAAAAAATTTTGCTAGCGGGGGAATCAGCCGGGTTGTTCCTGGGATCGGGGATAGTCACCACTGAATTCGTATCTGATTACCAGGCTTATCTGTCCTCCCTGCAGGGTTTGGCCCAATTGCCTATCGAGGTCTTTTGCCAGGCCCATGGACTGGTTCTGCTGGGCCGAGAGAAAATCCAGGCCTTTTTTCAAGCTTCGATCCGAGAGACTATGGCTTTCAAAGATAGAGTAGGGGAGCTTCTTCAGGAAAAAGACGGCTGCTTGGAAGAGGTTATTATAAGCTTAAAGAGGGAACGCTATGATACTATCAGGGGACCCAAACAAGCGGAAAGTGCCTATTTGCTCAATCTAAGAGCCCAGGTAAGCCACCTGGCCAGTAAAGCACGATCATAGCTATTAAAGGAAAAAACCTGGACCTGCTCCAAGTGAACTGATAGATAAAGCTGGGGGGAGGAAAAGGCTTTATACATTACAGGCCTTAACCCGGGCTATTCTCTTTTCATAAACTTCCTGAACCTTAAAGATCACACCGTCGAATTCCAGGGTCGGTTTATCATCTGGGCCGGGTATTCTACCCAACTGCCCAATTATGAATCCGCTAAGGGTGTCGTAATCATCAACGGGCAGATCGATATCCAGATAGTCTTTCACGTGGTCCAAACTAGCATGTCCTTGTATTATGAAGGTGTTTTCATCCAGTTTATGTATCTCCTCTTCTTCTTCATCATATTCATCGAATATATTGCCTACGATTTCTTCCAATAAATCTTCTAAAGTCACTATACCTGCGGTTCCCCCATATTCATCAATAACAATAGCCATATGAGTCTTGTTCCTTTGAATTTCCTTTAATAACTGGTCAGTTCGCTTGGAAGCGGGAACAAAATAGGGAGGGCGGATTATGGCCTTCAAATCGAATTCGGCTTTTTCATGGATACTGCTCATATGGTAAATGAGATCTTTAATGTAAAGTACCCCAATTATATTGTCAATATTTTCTTCATATACTGGTATTCGGGAGAATTTCTCGATATTGATGGAGTTTATCACACTATCCAGATCAATTTCCAGGGGGAAAGCAACAATATCGGTTCTGTGGGTCATGATATCTTCTACGGTTTTATCATTAAACTCAAAAATATTATTGATCATTACCTTTTCTGCTTCCTGGATGGCTCCCTTTTTCTCTCCTACGTCCACCATCATGCGAATCTCTTCTTCGGTTATCTTTTCATCCTCTTCCAAAGGATCGAAGCCGAATATGCGCACGACAAAGTTGGTAGATGTAGTTAACAAGGTCACAAAGGGGGCGGTTAGCAAGGATAGAAAATTAAGGGGACTGACCACCAACATGGAAATGGGCTCAGCTTTCTTCATGGCCAGTCGCTTAGGGACTAATTCCCCAAAGACCAGGGTAAAGTAGGATAATACTATGGTTATAGCCACCACCGATATGCTCTTAAGCCAGGAATCGGGGATGCCGATTCCGGTCTGCTTGATCAGCTCCACCAAGCCACCGGAAAAGCTCTCGGCGGCAAAGGCACTGGCTAGAAAACCGGCTAGAGTAATGCCGATTTGTATAGTGGCCAAGAATTTGCTTGGTTCACCTAACAATTGCTTTATTTGCCGGGCTTTCTTATTTCCTTCCTCAGCCATAAAGCTTATCTTGTTATCATTTAATGAGATTAAAGCTATTTCAGATGCGGCAAAAAATGCATTAAGTAGTATGAGTACCAGTAATAATAGAATCTCGCTCAGCAAGTTCATCACCTTCTATGATTATTATCCCAGCAAGAATAAAAAGGCCATAAAAACCCCTTCATTGAGGAATTTTATGACCTTATAGCACTATTTACCTTAGACTGATCGCTTCTTGGCGTACAACCCTCAGGCTCTACCTGACTAGACCCTTGATCACCCGGATCATACTTCATATTCTTTCACTCCTGATCTTTTCCCATTCATGTTGTTATAATGTAGAATACTACATCATCTGATCCATAGTCAAGGTTGGTAAAAATGCAAGCTCTACCTGAACATGAGGTTACATAAATAGATAGCAGCTATAAATCCACTTATATCGGCTGTAAGACCAGTGATTACCGAATAACGATATTTTTTAATTCCAACCGAACCAAAGTATACGGTCAGGATAAAGAAGGTGGTATCGGTAGTCCCTTGCATTACAGAGGCCAAGCGGCCAATGAAGGAGTCAGGCCCGTATACCCTCATCAGTTCAGCTGCCATTCCTAAGACGGCGCTTCCTGACATGGGGCGCATGATGGCCAGGGGCAGTACTTCAGAGGGAGCTCCAATCCTGGAGGTTAATGGCTCCAGAAGCAGGCTAAGATAATCCATGGCTCCGGAAGCACGGAAAACTGAAATGGCCACCATCATACCCACCAGAAAGGGTATGATTTTTACCGCAGTGGTAAAACCCTCTTCGGCTCCTTCCACAAAAGCCTCATAAACCGGAACCTTTTTAATCCAGCCATAAAGAGGAGCGGCCAATAATAATATGGGTATAGCCCATTTTGATACCAGGCTTAACAGTGAATGAAGCATCCTATTTCTTCCTCCAACGGCTCTTGGTTCTAAACCAATAATCCAAAGATACTGCCAGTACCATACCAACGCTGGTGGATAGGATGCAAGCCCCCACGATTTCGGTAGGATTGGCTGAATTAAAGGAAAAGCGCACGGCTATAATGGTGGCTGGAATCAAGGTAATACAAGAGGTATTCAAGGCCAAAAAGGTGCACATAGCCTCAGAGGCTTCATTGGAATCCCCGTTTAATTTCTGCAGCTCCTGCATAGCCTTCATGCCAAATGGTGTAGCGGCGTTGCCCAGGCCCAACATGTTAGCACTAAGGTTTAGAATAATGGCTCCCATTGCCGGATGTTGGGTGGGTACACTGGGAAACAGCCTCACCATCAATGGTCTTAACCATCTGGCCAGACATTGTACCAGGCCCCCTTGTTCAGCAATTTTCATAATACCCAGCCATAAGGCCATTACCCCCACCAGATCAAAACATACTTCAACCGCACCTTTGGCTGCTCCCAAGGCGGCTTCGGTGACTACCTCAATATTGCCATTAAAGGCAGCTACTAGTATTCCCGATGCTAAGAGCAGCAACCAGATTATATTTAACATAAAGCTCCCTCCCCATAGGCCTTCTTTTGAAAAGTATGTCTAAGCAAAAAAAAATAGAACCGCTGGCTAATGCTAACGATTCTAGGTGAACTGACCGACAGATTTAATTAAAAAACAAAGACTTAATCTACTTTATGGGAAGATCGCTGCTGGGGCAAAATACTCTCCAGCTTATCCATTACCTGGGGCACAATGTCAATTAATCTCTCCGCCAGCAGATTACCAGAAGTAGATATGAGTCTTACTTCATTCATTCTCACTACTAAAAAGCCTACCGGCTTTACCGACACTCCTGCGCCGCTGCCTCCGGCAAAAGGCAGGGCAGAACTTTTGCCTCCTGGGCTGCCGCTAATATAATTATACTCACCGCCCCCGGCTGCAAATCCACAGGCCACTTGGGATACGGGTATTATAACCGTACCATCGTTGGTTTCTATGGCGTCGCCCACTACCGTATTTACATCCACCATTTCTTTAATACTCTGCATGGCAGTATTCATTAAGCCTTCAATGGGATGGCTGGGGTTTTCCTGCTGCTGTATATCCATTTATATACCTCCTGATTTTCAAGCAAATTATATGGATGCCGATAAGGATAATATGTACCAATCGCAGTTTAAATATACAATCGAGTTCACTGTATATCCGTTTAACTTCAAAATCAGGCTGTATATTTATGGAGACCTTTTCACAAACACCTCGACTGGTGATTCCGGCTATTAACATGCCTTTAAAAGGCCACATACTACCGATAATCAAAGCGGTATACATGGCATCCCCAGTGCCAATTACGGTATCCCATTTAATTTCACTTAGATGAGCATATTTTGCCAATTTACGGTAACGTTGCAGGGTGCCTATGGACTGTAGGTGCCCAGTCTGGGAAGAACTGGGTCCTGGAGCCCGAGCTAAAAATTGCTGGCACAGCCCCCTGACTGCCAGGAAGTGCTGGCCCTTTATAATTTTAAGGGTCTGCCAATTAATTTTAATCTGACCCTCATCCTGATCATAGAGCAGATGCACCTTAAGCTCTATTAAAATAATTGAAGAAAAGAGCAATAAGAGCAAAATCAGGCCGATAAATATATAGATCATGGGCTTTTCCCCTGTTTTTTCCTATTATACCCATCAGCCTCTGGCTTGATTCAACTACCTTTATGCAAGAGGTCTTCAATTAAAGACTCCAGCTCTATTATTATCTGGTACATCTCCTCATCAATCAATAGATTCGCCCGACCCATCCTAAAGGTGGGACAATGCAAATTATAGTCTATGATCTTCTTGCTGATTTTTTCCAGATCCCTTCTTCTTTCAGCAAAGAAATAGGCTTTCCTGCTTTCATATCTGCTCAAGGCCATTTTATCTCGTTTAGGGTTGTTCAAGACCATGGAAGTATAACGTTTAAAATAATCTATCTCATTTTTAAGCTTTTCCCAATCCCGGTCTATCTCTTTGCCCAATTCTATCCAATAAGGAGCGAAATCATTGTCTTTGAGTATTTTATTGACCATTCTTAGCTCCGGCGGTTCATAAGGATTCTCTTCAAAGCGCAGGGGCTTGCCCAGACCAGCCAGATTATCAAACTCGCCCTTTTCCATGGCTTGACGGATCTGATTCTCCACCAAGTCCTGGGTGCTGCTCATATAACGGGCTAATTTCTTGGATTTCTGAGCTTTAAGTTTAATCTCTTCTTCTATTGGTTTATCACTCATCTTTAGTCCTCCCCCAGAGTGGGCAGATCTTTCAAGCTGCTTAATCCAAACATCCTTAAAAAATCACTGCTGGTGCCATAAAGCATCGGTTTGCCAGGAACCGGTTTGGAACCTCTTTCTTCAATCAATCCTTTTTCCAGCAAACTTGCTATTACCCTTTCCGATTTTACCCCTCTTATATTCTCGATTTCGGATCTACTCGCCGGTTGGCGATAAGCAATAATCGCCAGGGTCTCCATGGCTGCTGTCGATAAGCGGCGGGGAGATTTTTTGCCCATTCTGGCCAAAATATCCCCATATTCCGGTCGGGTACAGATAAGATAACCCTGATCCAAGATGGCTATTTGCAAACCCCGCTTAGGGTTATTATATTCCCCAATTAATTCTTCCAGAATTTCTTTTACCTTTACCGGCGAAAACTGCAGGATCTCAGCCAATTCTTCTAGCTCCATTGGTTCTGAGCGCACAAATAGAATGGCTTCCAGAGCTGCTTTAATTTCATCTCGCATTAACATCTATATCTCCACCTGTAAAAATACTCTTATCTGGGCTAAAGGACTTTCCTGTTCCCCTCTCACCTTTTGGAGACGGATTAATTCCAGTAAAGCCAAAAACAGAGCCATTATTTCCCGCTTCCGGTGATAGTCGGCAAACAATTCCTGGAATACTACCCCATTAGGTGATAGTCGAAGCTTCTCCAGTATTTCCTCCATTTTGCTCTCTACATTTATATCCCCTTCAGGCAGAGTAAAAAGCTCTGCTCTCTCCTCCGGCAAGGCGGTTAAGACCTTATGATAGGCCCTAATTAATGCCTTTAAGTCAGCTTTTAATTCCGCTTGGTTTGATATCGGTTCAGCAGCAGTCCGGTAAAAAACCCTGAACAATTCATCATTCTGCCTGGACTGGAGAAATTCGGCTGCCTTTTTATAACGCCGGTACTCTACCAGTTTCTTGACTAATTCTTCTCGGGGATCAAGCTCTGGCTCTTCTCCCTCCTCATCTTCATAGGAGGGTAAGAGCAGGCGAGATTTCAGATTTAACAAATAGGAAGCCATACTTAAAAAAGCTCCTAAATGCTCCAGATCCATTTCGCCGCTAAGCTGCAGATGCTGCAAATACTGCTCGGTAATGCTGGCAATGGGAATATCGTATATATCCACCTCATCGCGATCTATCAAAAATAGCAATAGGTCCAGAGGCCCATGAAAGGCTTCCAAATCCACCACATAATTCATTCACATCATCTCACTTAAAAAACCAATCCATACAACAGAGCATATAGCATATTAGCTAAAGGTCCAAATATTTTGTACGCAGTTCCAGTGATAATCAGCAACAATAACAGCAAAGGCCCATACTGTTCTAAAGAATACATCAGTCGGGCACCTGCATCTGGCAGCAGCCCGGCCAGGACTTTGGATCCATCCAGGGGAGGCAGTGGTATCAGATTAAAAGCAGCCAGGATTATATTGATACTGATCAGAGGGCTTAGCATGGCTATACTCATACTCCCCCATTGGCTCAGCTGATAAGGCAAGAGCATTTTTAACCCCACCAAGCCGATAAAAGCCAACAATAGATTCATAGCCGGTCCAGCCACGGATACCAGCATCATGCCCGTTTTGTACCCTACATTTTTAAAATTATTGGGGTTCACCTGTACCGGCTTGGCCCAACCAAAATGAAATATGAACAACATAGCAAACCCTATCCAATCTATATGAGGCAGTGGATTCAGGGTTAAACGTCCTTGATAATAGGGAGTATCATCCCCTAAAAGGTCGGCTACCTTGCCATGAGCATACTCATGAAAGGTCAGGGCAATTAATATGGCCGGCAGGGCTACCAACATTTCCATTATCTGCATTAATATATTTTTCCTCCTCTATTATCTTCTTAAGGGATTCCATTTCCTGTTCCTGGTTCTTAATTTTTCCATCCAGTTTACGTTTATATAATTCCTTAAGAATTATACTGTACTGGGGACCGGGCTTTAAGCCCATATTCTGCAGATCATGCCCGCTTAAGTCCAGCTTGACCTCTGACTTTATATCCAGATACCCAACCAGCTGCTGCCAAACCCTTTCATCTTTTATGCAGTGCAAAAGGTAAATAATGCCTTCCTGGGTCCAGGATCCTATGTATTCATCAATTAAGCTGGGGGGAAGGGACTCCTCGGCCTGGAAGTGCCTGGCCACTTCTGGAGCCTTATAGGCTTCCTCCAGAGATTTTAATACCTGGCGGGTAGAAAAAAACCGCTGCATTATAGCCAAGCCCTTTTCCTGCTCCAATTGCGACAAGATCAGCATCAAATAGATCAGCCATTGTTTAATACCGGTCATTTGGTATCTTTCATGCCACCAGGCCAGAATAACCGGCACCCTTCTCAATTCCCGCCAATCCAATTGCTGTAAATCAACTTCGGGAAAGATATAAGTCCATACCCCTATTTCTTTCATGCGATCCAATGAAGGTACTGGATCTTTCTCCTCTAAAATAAGGACCAATTCATGCATTATCCGGGCGTAAGAAAGTTTGTCCAAAAGCCTGCGGGCTACTGCATCCCGGGCTAACTTAAGAGTATCCCCTTCGATGGTAAACTTGTATCTCTGTTCAAAACGAATAGCCCTTAAGATCCGAGTAGGATCTTCAACAAAGCTCATGTTGTATAGTATTTTGATGATTCCTTTTTCCAGATCTTTGCGACCACCAAAATAGTCGATAAGATCACCAAATTTGCTTGGATTTAAGGCCACTGCCAGGGTATTGACGGTAAAATCACTGCGGTACAAGTCCTCTTTAATGGAAGCCCTCTCTACCCGGGGCAGGGCAGCCGGAAATTCATAAAACTCGGTACGGGCAGTGGCTACATCCACTTTAAGCCCATCGGGCAAAGTAATGACCGCAGTCTTAAACCGCTCATGAGTTTTGGCTTTTCCCCCTAACCTTTCCGCTAGTTGGTTGGCCAATGCTATACCATCACCTTCCACCACCAGATCAACATCGAAATTGGGCAAGCGCAAGAAAAGATCCCGGACAAATCCTCCCACACAGTATGCTAAGCAATTCATTTCTTCGGCAACCTGACCGGCTAACCTCAAAGTAGACAGAATCCGAGAAGGGAGCCTATCTTGCATGAGATTCAAGCAGTTTTTCTGTTCTAAGGGACCAGCTGAATAAAGTAAGGCATGATCCTCAGGATATTGGTCTCCATGCAAGGTCCTGAGAATATCCGTACGGGAAACGATTCCATACAGCCAGCCATTTTCTACAATGGGTAAACGTCCTATATCGTATTCCACCATCACTCTCTGGATTTCATTAACCGGGGTATCCGGGGTAGCGGTCAAGACTCCGCTGGTCATAAAACCCTTTACCGGTGCATGGGCCAGTTCATGGATTTTAGCCTTTTCCACATCCCGCCGGGAAATTACTCCTATCATCCGATCACCCTCTACCACCGGCATACCGGTATGCCCATAGCGGAGCATGGTGTTCCCTGCCTCTCCCATACTAATATCCCCAGCCAGAGTTTTTACCGGAGTGGACATTATATCACGGGCCAGCAATCCCGGTTTTGCGCTGGATTCTGCGGCAGCCAAAATAGTTTTGATAATCCCTTCCAGATCCACATCCTTGACTATGGCTGAAGCTGCTTTGGCATGACCTCGCCCGGAAAGACCATGTAAAACCTCGTTAACATTAATATTGTTGCTGCGGCTTCTGCCTACCACATAAGTCTTTCCTTTCATGGCTGCCGCTACAAAGGCTACTTCCCCATTCTCAACTTCCAGCAAGCGGTGGGTCAGGGCATCCAATCCTTGTACGAACTCATCGGCATTGGTATAGGAGATAACTATGTCGATGTTTTTTATACTGTAATGCTGGGTGTTTTTCATCAAATCCTGCATGAGTTGTCTTTGTTCTCCGGAAAAGGACTGTTCCATAAAGTTGGCTACCACGGCCAAATTAGCCCCTGCCTCCAGCAGGAAAGCAGCTGCCTCAATATCCCTTGGAGTAGTGGAAGTAAACAAGAGACTGCCGGTATCCTCATAAATGCCCAGAGCCAGAATAGTAGCATCAAAAGAACTGATATTGATGCCCTGGCTTTTGATTTCTTCTACCAATATGGTAGTCACAGCTCCCACCTTATGTATTTCCATCTTCTCCCCCACCAGGTTATCATCTGCTTCCGGATGATGATCATAAATAACAAACCTCATGTGGGGGCGGGAGGCGACGCTTTTCAGATGCCCCAGGCGGTTTATGTTTGCGGTGTCAACAACTATCATGGACTGAACCTGATCCAGGTCCAGCTCCTTGGGGGTTTTAATATTGATCAGATCTTTATATAAAGCCATAAACTTTTTCACATGGCGGGACAGAGTTCCGGAAAAAACCTGGACTGCCTGGGGATATAAGAGTTTGGCAGCCACCATGGAAGCTAGACCATCAAAATCCAATGCATTATGTGAAGTAATAATATCCAAATTTTTTATACCTCCTAAAAGATATATGAATTATATCATACCTGTTTGGGGTGTGACACCCGCACCTGCTCTCTTGCCATTAAAGATATAAAGCTAAATACCTGATGAGGATAATGTTCTTCATAATTTCAAAATCCGGGCTTGACCGATCGAGTCATTATAGAAACCTATTAGTCGTTTTATGATCTTAGTTATCGCAATGTTACTAAATATATGTTATGATACTAATTATGTAACATCAGGTGGTGCTGATTAATGGAATGGGTTGAACCGATAAGAGATCTGGAGTCAATTAACAAAGTGAAAAGCCTATTAAAGCAGCAATCCGATAGGGATTATTTGCTATTTGTATTTGGGATAAATACTGGGATAAGGATTGGCGATTTACTCAATCTAACGGTCGAAAATGTCTGGAATGGCGAAGAAGTCAATGAATTTCTGTTTATTGCTGAGCATGGTAATCACAAAGAAAAAGTTATTTATTTAAACAATAATGTTAGAGAAGCCATATCTACCTATTTATTGGATTCGGGTTTAACGGGTAATGATTATCTGTTTAAATCTAAGAACTATGATAAACCAATAACCCGACAGCAAGCATACCGGATAATTAATAAGGCGGCCAGGGAGGTAGGTATTCAGGCGCAAGTTGGTACCCACACGATTAGAAAAACATTCGGTTATCATGCTTATAGTAAGGGAATAGCAATTTCCATATTACAATCCATTTTTGGCCATGCCAGCCCTTCCCAAACATTAAGGTATATAGGTATTGATAAGGAACGTGAAAAGCAAATAAAGGTGGATGTCAATTTATAAGCATAAAGGTGGGGTTTATTACGGACTATTTTATACTAATTCTTGGCCTTTTATTAATTATTGGCGTATTGACTGCCAAATTTTCAAATAAATTAGGGGTTCCGGCCTTGGTCCTTTTTATTCTAGTGGGAATGTTAATCGGTAGTGATGGATTAGGCTTTATTCATTTCAATGATTATATATTGGCTCAATTAATTGGTACCTTTGCCTTGGTAATTATAATTTTTGATGGCGGATTACAAATAAAATGGTCCATTGTACAAACGGTTGGTGTTCCTACATTATCACTAGCCACCCTGGGGGTCATTTTAACATCTCTGGTGGTAGGAGTAGGAGCAAAATTTGTTTTAGATGTTACCTGGTTTGAAGGCATGTTGCTCGGAGCAATTGTCGGTTCTACTGATGCTGCAGCAGTTTTCGCCGTCTTAAAAGATAAAAATATCAAAGCCAGGATTCGTACCACATTAGAAGCTGAATCAGCTTCTAATGATCCAATGGCAATGATTCTTATGATTAGTTTTTTGGAATTAATCACAACTGTTGAACCTTCATATTTACTATTTGTAGCTTCATTTTTCTGGCAAATGATTATGGGCTTGATAATGGGGTTAATTTTAGGAAGAATAGCTACCTTAGCCATAAATAAGATTAATTTGGATTCAGGTGGACTCTACCCTGTATTTACCTTAGCCTTTTCATTATTGGCTTTCAGTATCACCGATTTTATTGGGGCCAGTGGCTTATTAGCCGTCTTTACTTCTGCTGTTATTATAGGTAACTCGGAGGTCGTCTATCGTCATACTATTTATAGATTTAGTGATGGTTTAGCCTGGACAGCCCAGATTTTAATGTTTACCATTTTGGGCCTTTTAGTTTTTCCCAAGCAAGTATTTACTATAGATATTGTTTTCAAGGGTTTGCTGCTTTCCCTTGTTTTAATTTTTGTAGCCCGGCCCCTCGCTGTTTATCTGTCGACTCTTAAAATGGGTTTTTCTTCTAAAGAGAAAATCTTCTTGTCATGGGCAGGATTAAAAGGGGCTGTTCCCATTGTATTAGCTACATTTCCGATGGCAACGGGATTGGAAAATGGCCAGGTATTTTTTAATATTGTTTTCTTTATTGTGTTAATTTCAACTTTGATGCAAGGATCAACTATTTCCATCGTTGCTGAAAAACTAGATTTAACCGGGCCGAAAAGAACAGAACCAATGCATTCTCTAGAATTGATATCTATCGGAAAAGCCAATGCTGAAATGATTGAATACGAAATCAATGAGGAAGTCTGGATAATAGGTAAATGTTTAGCTGAAATTGAATTTCCTAATGAGGTTTTGGTTAATGCTATCATTCGCAACGATGAATTAATAACTCCATCTGGTGACACCAGCATTGAGTGGGGAGACATTTTGTATATTCTGGTCTCGCGAAAAAACAAAAAGGCCTTAAGGCAATTATTAAAAGGAAATAATGAAGTTAGTTCATTGGCTTAGCTATAATTATGCGGGGGTGATTAAATATGGGTATCGCCAAGGAACATCAGCTACTTGTTACCATTATCCCCAGAGAAAAAACAGAAAAGATATTGAATGTTATTGAGGAGGCAGGGGTAAAACAAAGCGCTGTCTTATTAGATAGATGGATAAGTGATAATAACCCAACATTACTTTTCAACGTCAAAATAGAGCCCCAATGTGAAGTTATTTGCACTATAGTTCCCAAGAAAAAAGCCAATCTTATGGCTGAGCTTATTTTAGCAGCGGGAGAAATAAAGAAACACCTTAATGGATTTGTTATGGTTTTAGATCTTGATAATGTCTGGGGCTTGTAACACGTTCCGGATAACCATTAATTTTCTACTTGAGTGGATCGGCCTTAATTCTTATTGGACTCCAAGCCAAATCATTCCGATTCAAGGGTGGCGGCAGCTTCTTGGGTTTCCGCCACTTCTTGGTTTTCTGGAGCCGGTGGCTGCAAGGAGCGATTTATCTTCTCCAGCTTTTTGTTGCTAAGGCGCAATTCCCTAATGGTTTTAGCTACCTTAAAAAACCTAAAAGTATCCAGCATAAAAGTTAATAAAGCCCCGGCAATTACCGCTAGCAGGACTATAATTCCCAGTTGTATTTCAGGAGAATTCCAGCCCAGAAATTG
>CAZPSR010000024.1:0-17905 GCA_964589135.1 uncultured Syntrophomonas sp. | reverse complement strand
TATGGTTTTATTAAACATAGCTGGTAACATTTTAAAGTCTTAGACTGATACCAGCCCAGTATAATAAATACTATACAAGCAAGACTTCCCTAAACCGCCAGACTGGGCAGTTACTTCCTCCTTCAAAATAACTCAAATAACTCGGGGTCAGACCCCGAGTTATTTGCTTAATCCTGATCAATTAAATCCTGGATCATTTCCCCGGCCTTTTTTCTGCTGACTTGGTGATCTTTTATGGGACAACTAAGCAGGGATTGCCCGGGCTGCAGGGTTATCTTATCCAGATACTCCTGAGGGCAGCCTCCCTTTTCTATGGCCCGGGGAATATTAGCTTGGAAGAGTTTTCCTTCATGACTGGGGTCCCGGCAGATAATCACCTCGTTGGTAAACATGCCTGGAATATTAGGCTGAGTATGCAGGTCACAAATTTCTTCCGGCATTTTATCAGGGGTCGAGCTATTCTCATGCCCAATTACCGCTGAGCTCATCTCTACCTGAGGACAATGGGGTCCGGCCAGTTTTCCCGATTCCGAGCATATTGATATTAACTGGTGTAAATCACAGGTTTCGGTAGGGGCCTTATCTTTCAAACAGTATTCACTAAGTATTTTATCTTTGGGACAGGCTTCCCTGGGCCGTTGGCCGGAAACCGAGCAAATTGATACATTTACTATACCTCCGGGCATGGATAGAGGGGCTGGCTTATAATTCTTATGAGCCCGGGTTAATATGGAGGAAAAGGCCCTGGCTGGGCAATTACCCCCATAAGCAGTTTCAGATGGATACTGAGGGGGATAGTTGCGCATGGTATATTCCTTATCAAAGCCCATCCATACTGCCATGGAATAAGCAGGGGTAAAACCGCAGAACCATGAATCCATATATTCTTCGGTTGTTCCGGTTTTACCAGCGGTTACCACCCCGGGAACCCTGGCATTGGATCCGGTACCGGATTCAACCACGGTACGCATCATACTGGTCATCAACCAAGAAGCCTGTTCACTTATGGCCCGATGTGATTCAGGCTGGTAGCGATACAATTCGACCTCATCTTCATCTACGATACGGGTTATAAAGTGAGGTTTTTGGTAGATTCCCCCGTTGGCAATGGCACCGTAAGCCGCTGCCATCTGCACCGGTGTGACTCCTCGGGTTAAGCCTCCCAGAGCGAGAGGGGCCAGGCCCAGGTCATTAGTACCTGGTTTATCTATTAGCTCCAAACCCAGGTTGCAGCCGTAGTCATAGCTGTTGCGTATGCCAATTTTATCCAACAATTGCACGGCATAGGTATTTACCGAATGTTTTACCCCGGTTCGCATAGTAATAAGTCCCCGGTAGGTTCCGTCATAGTTCTTGGGTTGCCAGACTCCACCCGAGACTTTGTAGGATAGGGGGGAGTCATCCAGGGTATAAAAAGGCATATAACCGGCTTCCAGAGCAGGTGAGTAAACAGTTAAGGGTTTTATAGCTGAACCGGGCTGACGATAGGCATCAGTGGCACGATTAAACCCTCGCTTTTGTTCATAGGTTCTGCCGCCCATAATGGCCTTAATTCCTCCAGTTTCATGGTCAAATATGGCCATAGCGGCTTGGACCTTTTCGCCTTGTTCATTTTTCTGCTGTAAAAAATGGGAGGAATCAGCAAAATAATCTTCCGCATATTTTTGTATATCGGCATCCATAGTAGTGTAGATCTTTAAACCGGTTCGGTAAAAGGCATACTCCGGGTCATTATAGATCTCCTTGGCGGCTAGAATGTCAATGGCTTCGGCAATAACCGCATCAATAAAATAACCATATTGGCTATTGGAAGGCTGGGCATGTTTGAATTCCAGTTCAACTGCATAAGCTTCATCGGCGGTAGCCTGATCGATGTAACCGGTTTCAACCATACTTTTCAAGACTTCCTTTTGTCGGTTTTTGGACCATTCATAATTCTGAAAAGGATTTAAGGAGGGAGCGTTAGGGACTCCGGCCAGCATGGAGCACTCAGCCAAACTCAATTCGCTGACATCTTTGTCAAAGTAGGTTCCGGCTGCTGCCTGAACCCCATAGGCACCAGATCCAAAATTAATCAGGTTCAAATACATAGTAAGTATTTCATCTTTGGAATAGGCTGACTCAATCTTAAAGGCCAGCAGGATTTCTTTGATTTTGCGTTCCCATTTTTTTTCGAAGGATAGAAAAGCATTCCTGGCTAACTGCTGAGTAATGGTGCTGGCGCCCTGGCCCTTCAAGTCTCCCGAGGTGATATTACTTACCAGGGAACGGGCTATCCCCCGATAATTAATACCATGATGGGAGTAAAAGCCCCGGTCCTCAGTAGCAATAAAAGCATCGATAAAGTCCTGAGGAATCTTATCCAAACTTACTTCAGTCCTGTTTTCCCCTGCATGAAGTCCGGCGGCATATTGCTGCTCATCATCATAAATAATGGTGGTTTTAGCACCAGAAAGCAGTGCAGGGTCCCACTTCGGTAAATCCCGGGCCGCCACCCCAAATACTCCTATCAGTCCAGCTAATCCAGCTATAGAGATAATAAGAATTGCTAAAATAAGCCTTCTGGAAAACATCTTCCAATTAGTCTTTTTCTTGTATCTTTTCTTACTTTGACTCATATTAAGCCTCCTGGAGTTAGTATACTTAATGATTAGACAGGAACACTATTTTTTCCTGCTCTAATCACCATGGAATATATTCATCCCTGCAGGTAATACGTGCATATCCGTCTAATTATTGCACATACTTCGGGTTTTTTGCTATGGGATTTTACGGTAAGGAGGCAATTAGGTGGGTAGCTCCAGTTCAACCAACCCCTGGCTAATAAATTAAAGGCCAGGCGGTAGATTCCTTGGGCCGGTTTTTCTTGCTTTCAGGCGCCAGTAAGCTTAGTTCAGTGGCCGGTCAATACTCTTGAGCCTTCTTCCCATTTCGTCCAGATGTCCCTCAAAAAAGATTGCTTTTCCTTTAATATTAGGGTATTCAGGTGAACTGAGATTAATAAAGGTAAACCCTAAGTCTTCCAGTTCAGCCCAATCCGTTTTGCGAATAATCCTCATTTGATGTTCGCTGACCTTATTAGAGGCGCAGAAAACATTCTTTCCTTTAGAATTAGCCATCATAGTAGCCACAAGTGTTCTCATTTTTCCACTCCTGTCTTTTACTCTGCTTATATCAATCCTGGCTTCCAGCCAAAACATATTGTACCCTGTAGGCAGCCTATAGGTAAAGTCTTTATTAGTATTATCTGCTGTTTAGCGTACTTTCATGATTGATAAGCAAGGGGTCACTTAGAGACAGGTCATTATCCAAGATCCCAATGATACATTAATGCATTGATGACTAAAATGGCCAAGACCGGATTAACTTGGCCATCCAGCAGCTTATGTAGGAAAAAAATAAGGGGAAAACATCTAAAGATACAAAAATGAATCAGAAAACAATGCAAAAGTGAATTAAAAGCAGATCACAGTTTAGGTTGGAAAAAGGGCAAAGGCGAAAATGGCGGCATTTTCAGCTTAAATGCTTCATGCTTATCTTCTTGGCACGTTTATTGCTTTACTAATTAAGTGGATGCGCAACATAACTATATCATAATCCCATTAACACATTTTTCTCATATTATTATCTACTGTTATAAAGCGGTCGTGCCCCTTTACCACTCACACCCTTTTATTCGCTATATAACAGTAGACCCCCTCTTTTTTTGGCCAGGCAAAACGCAGACCTGGTCAAAAAAAGAGGATGAGTTTATCTTACTTAAAGGATAGCCAATCGTATATTTCCTATTATATTTATATAACCCACTAAAAACAATAATGAAAGGGGGATCGTAGAAAACGAAAATTTTAGAATAGTCGGGATAATCCGGCCAACTTATTGAATAATTCTAGAGGGGGGAGGTTTATGACCTACGAGAATCTGTTGCTAGAAAAAGAGGATAGAATAGCAACATTGTCTATTAACAGACCCAAAGCACTTAATGCTCTTAACCAGGATACCCTGTTGGAGCTAAAAGAGGCCATGGTCGCAATTGCCCAGGACGATTCCATAGATGTGCTGATCATCACCGGTGCCGGTGATAAAGCCTTCGTAGCTGGAGCCGACATAGCTTTTATGCAAAATCTGTCGGCTATGGAAGCCAGAAATTTTGCGGCATTGGGTCAGCAAGTATTTATGATGATCGAAACCATAGAAAAACCGGTAATTGCTGCGGTAAATGGATTTGCTCTCGGCGGTGGCTGCGAACTGGCTATGTGCTGTGACTTTCGCATTGCATCTACCAAAGCCAAATTCGGACAACCAGAAGTAGGACTGGGAATTATACCCGGTTTTGGTGGTACCCAACGCTTGACTCGTTTGATTGGAGCCGGTATGGCCAAGCAGCTTCTCTATACGGCTGATGTCATAGGAGCTGAAGAAGCTTTACGGGTGGGTTTGGTTAATTCCGTACAGGCCCCAGAAGAACTGATGCAGGTGGCCAAGGCAACCGCTACCAGAATTCTGGCCAAGGGTCAGGTTGCGGTAAGATTATGCAAAGCTGCTGCTAATGAAGGTTTGCAAACCGATATTAATCGAGGTATGACTATAGAGGCTGATGCCTTCGGCCTTTGTTTTGCTACTGCAGATCAGAGAGAAGGAATGACCGCGTTTCTGGAAAAGCGTAAGTCGAATTTCACCGGCAAATAACCTAGATATAAAAAGAAGGATTATATTCATAGGGGGTATTTAGATGAAAATAATGGTACTTGGTGCAGGCACTATGGGCGCAGGTATTGTCCAAACCGCTGCTCAGGCCGGCTTCGAAGTAATTGTACGCGATATCAAGCAGGAATTTGTTGATCGGGGCATAACCGGCATCGATAAACTTCTGAGCAAAAACGTTGACAAAGGTAGAATGAGTCTTGAGGATAAAGCAGCTATTATGGGACGGATTTCAGGTACCGTGGACATGGCAGCTGCTGCTGACTGTGATCTGGTAATTGAAGCAGCTTTGGAAGTAATGGATATTAAGAAAGTTATTTTTAAAGAACTGGATGAAATATGCAAACCAGAATGTATTCTAGCCTCTAACACCTCGGCTTTGAGTGTTACCGAAATTGGTGCTGCCACCGGCAGAGCCGATAAGGTTATTGGAATGCATTTCTTTAATCCGGTACCAGCTATGAAACTGGTGGAAATAATTAGGGGAGCCAATACCAGCCAGGCCACTTATGATGCCATAAAGGAACTGTCGGAAAAAATGGGCAAGGCTCCGGTAGAAATTAATGAAGCTCCTGGTTTTGTAGTAAACCGCTTACTTATTCCTATGTTAAATGAAGGAATGTATGCCTTAATGGAAGGGGTAGCAAATGCCCAAGATATTGACACCTCCATGAAGTTCGGGGCCGGGCATCCCATGGGACCTTTAGCCTTAGCGGATATGATTGGACTCGATATCTGCCTCAGTATCATGGAAACACTATACAAAGAATTTGGTGATCCCAAGTATCGTCCCTGTCCCTTGCTGGTAAAAATGGTTCGGGCTGGTAAACTGGGACGCAAGACTGGCGAAGGATTTTTCCAGTATTAATACAAGGTCAGAAGCAACAGAAACTGCCAATGAACTTGGCCAAGAAACAACAAAAAGATTAGAGAGGGTGGAGAATTTATGTCGAGAGAAGTAGTAATAGTAAGCGCATGTCGTACTCCGGTGGGTTCTTTTAATGGAACTCTGAAAGATACCTCATCCCATGTTCTGGGAGCTCTGGTAATGGAAGAAGCAGTAAAGAGAGCTGGGATTGCTCCTGAAGCAGTTGAAGAAGTAGTCTTCGGTTGCGTTCTGCAGGCCGGATTAGGCCAAAACATAGCCCGGCAGTGCGCTATCAAAGCTGGTTTTCCCGAAACCAGCACTGCTTTTACTATAAACAAAGTCTGTGGTTCCGGTCTGAGAGCTGTCAGCCTGGCTGCCCAGTTAATCAAATCCGGTGATGTGGACGTAGTAGTAGCAGGTGGGGTGGAAAACATGTGCATGGCTCCTTTTGCCCTGCCCAGTGCCCGCTATGGCTACAGAATGAATAATGGTACTCTGATTGACATCATGATCAAAGATGGCCTTTGGGAAGCTTTTAATAACTACCATATGGGGATTACCGCAGAAAACGTCAACGATTTATACGGAATTACCCGGGAAGAGCAGGATGAATTTGCCCTGAGAAGCCAGCAGAGAGCTATAGCAGCTATTAAAGAAGGCCGGTTCAAAGATGAAATCGTTCCTGTAGTTGTAAAACAGAAGAAAAAAGAAATCGTTTTTGATACTGATGAAGATCCCCGTGAAAGCACTCCAGAGTCCCTGGGCAAGCTAGGACCAGCCTTCAAACGGGATGGTGGCACTGTAACAGCTGGCAACGCATCAGGTATCAATGACGGTGCAGCTGCATTTGTGGTCATGTCAGCCGAAAAGGCCCAAGAACTGGGAGTAAAACCTTTGTTCAGAATCGTAAGCTATGCTTCTGGTGGTGTTAATCCCAATGTCATGGGTATTGGGCCTGTTCCTGCCAGCCAAAAGGCCCTGGCCAAAGCCGGTCTGACTGTTGACGATTTGGACCTCATCGAAGCCAACGAAGCCTTTGCCGCTCAATCTATTGCAGTAGGCCGCGACATGGGATGGGGCGACATGGAAAAAGTTAACGTCAATGGTGGTGCAGTTGCCATAGGTCATCCCATCGGTGCATCCGGAGCTAGAATACTAGTCACTCTTTGTTATGAAATGATGAAGAGAAAATCCAAATATGGTCTGGCCACCTTGTGCATTGGCGGTGGAATGGGTACCACTGTAATTATAGAACAGATACTTTAATCGCTTAAGCTCTAAAGCTGCCGGGAGCTGTTGGCGAACTAAGCCGACTTGACCCAATTGTTGGAAAATATTGAATAAAAAATGAGGGGGATTACAAATGCCACATAATAATTATCTACTAAATATGCGTGACATCAAGTTTGTTGTAAAAGAATGGTTGCCTATGGATAAGCTTCTGTCTCTAGATGCATACAAAGAATATTATGCCATCGATGATATTGATAATTTCCTGGATGTTAACTTTAAGATCTGCCGCGACGTGATGTGCCCAGCCAACAAAGATGCTGATGAAATCGGAGCTACCTTTGTGGGGGGCGAAGAACATGCGGTTTTAACCCCTGATTCTTTTAAAAATGTCTATAAAACCATTTGTGATGCAGAGTTAGGACCCCAGTTCGGGTTCCGGGGCGATGGTAAGATACCTCTGGCCTGGTACGCTCCTATTTTAGAGATGCAGTCTGCAGCATCACCTGCCATAGTTATGTTCTGGTGTTTGACCCAGGGCGCTACCACCGTCTTGCAAGACTATGGCACTCAAAAGCAACAGGATATGTTCCTGCCCAAGATGTTCACCGGTGAATGGGGCGGAACCATGGGTCTGACCGAACCGGGGGCAGGATCTGAAGTGGGCGCAGTGCAAAGCAAGGCTTTCCCCACCGATACTCCTCACCTGTATAAACTTAAAGGTCAGAAGTGCTTTATCACTTCCGGTGACCATGACCTGGCCGAAAACATAATTCACCTGATGTTGGCCAAGACACCGGGGGCTAAAGACGGCACCGCAGGCATCTCTTTGTTCATTGTGCCTAAATTCTGGGTCAACGAGGATGGTTCCATAGGAGCCTGGAATGACGTAACTTCCGTGGGTATTGAGCACAAGATGGGGATCCACGGATCCTCCACCCTAACCCTGGCTATGGGTGAGAATGACAATTGTTACGGCTGGATGGTAGGAGATATAGAAGTGGTAGATGGTCGTGGCAAAGGTATGTCACAGATGTTTGCCTATATGAACGAAGAACGTCTGAATACCGGTTTGTTCACCCTGGGCTGCATAACTTCCGCTTACTATGCAGCTCTGGACTACACCAAAGTCCGGGTACAGAGCAAGCATTCCACCAATCCCAAAGGCCCCAGTGTTCGGATTATTGAGCACGAAGACGTACGTCGGATGCTGATGTATCAGAAATCCGGCATGGAAGCTATCCGAGCTTTGATTTACACCTCCTATCTCTTCCGGGATCTGGAAGTAGATGCTGCTACCCCAGAAGAGAGAGAATATTATGGTGACATGTTTGCCATCAACAACCCCTTATGTAAGGCCTATTCATCTGACATGGCCAGGATTCTCACCGGGGAAGCTATTCAATGTCACGGCGGATATGGGTTCATGGAAGAATATGCCGGAGCTCAGCTATACAGAGACTGTGTTATCCACGGCATCTGGGAAGGCACCAACTTTATTCAGTCCCAGGACTATACCGGCCGCAAATTCACCATGAAAGACGGAGCCCCCTTCAGAAAATGGGTAGCAGAAATCGATGAGTTCGTAGCCAATGATAAGAGTGATGAATTTGCAGCTGAATTTGACATGATGGCCCAGGCTATGACTTCCTTCAAGAACATTGTGGAAATGAATGCTGCCTGGACCGCCGGCGATAAGCAAATGAAGCAGCTTTTTGCCACCCGGACCATGCATGCAGGGGCCAGAGTCTACTGCGGCAAGCTTTTGCTTTCCCAGGCACTCCTGGCGGCCCAGAAGCTGGCCGAACTAGGTGAAGACCACTTTGATGCTGATTTCTACAAAGGCAAGATTGCCAGTGCCAAGTTTTATATAATGAACCATGTTACCGACGTCTTTGGATTTGAGATTGCGATGAAAGCCGGAGACAGAAGTGCGATTGACGTACCCGAAGCTGCGTTAATGTAAAACCATGGAAAATTCGTTTCCGGTTAATGATCTGGCTTTGATAAAAGCACTCTAGATCAAGATCTGAGGCAATATTGATGAAGTGAAAATCTTAGTTTTGTCACTGGGTAATGAGTCGGAAAATCATTGGGGTGGGACCAGCCTGGTTCCACCCTTAATGAGAAATACCTGGGCTCATATGGGGAGGTAGCTTAGAATGACCTTGAAATATACAGATGAATACGCCCGAAAATTTACTTTTGCCGAAGAAGCAGTTAAAGTTGTCAAGTCTGGTGATCGGGTGATCTATGCTTTTGGAGTGTGCAGTATAAATGAACTTGATCGTGCCCTGGCTATGCGAAGAGATGAATTGGTGGGAGTGGAGATAATCTGTAATGATATTACCTGTGGGTATTATGCTATGGATGCTGACTTCAGCGAGGAGCATTTCAGATTTGGTGAGGGAATATATCCCGGTCAAAAAGAAAGAGATAAGGTTCATGAAGGAGGAATAAAAGGCAGAAACTATCCTAGATTCTCCAATTCCAATAAAGAGGATAGTTCCGCCCAGATATTTATGGCCACGGTCAGTCCAATGGATAAAGATGGATACTTTTGGTTTGACAGCAGGGTTTCGCAGAAGCATCATTTCCGGGCATACTACGAAAAAGCTGATTATGTCATTCTAGAAATCAACGAGCGTATTCTAGAAGACTATAAGAAGAATCAGGAATGTATTCATATATCTCAGACGGATATGATTGTAGGCAGTAATAATGATGAATTATTACAAAAAGTAAATATAACGGGAAAACACCCTCTATACGGTGAGCATACTATTATAAGCAGGAGCTGGGCAGTATAATGCCCAAGTAAAAGAACAACTTTTTATTATCATGAAGGGGGAAAGCGCATGTATCAAAAGTGGTTGGATGTATATAAAAGCAAATTGGTAACGGCGGATGAAGCGGTAAAATTAGTTAAGCCAGGAGATTGGGTAGAATATGCCTTTGGGGTAAACTGCTCCTATGATTTTGACAAAGCTTTAGCCCAAAGAAAAGATGAACTTTATGATGTAAAGATAAAGTGCGATATTGGAGCCTATCAACATTTTACTGCCGAAGCGGATCCCAGTGGAGAAATATTCACTTGGAACAGCTGGCATGTAGCTGGTCATGATAAAAACTTCATCGGGAAAAATTTGTACTATATTCCCATGAAGTTTCATGAAAATCCTATGATGACTCGGAAGGATATTATTCCCAATAACGTAACCGTTGTTATGTGCACACCTATGGATAGAAATGGATACTTCAATTTTGGAGCCAGTGCGGCTACTACCTGGGCCGCCATGGAAAATACCGATTATATAGTAATTGAAGTAAACGAGAAAATGCCCCGCTGCTTGGGCGGCAATCAGGAATGTATTCATGTGACCCAGGTGGATTATATTATGGAAGGAAGCAATCCTGACTTGTTGACTTTAGGAGCAGCAGCACCCAGTGAAACCGATCAAAAAATAGCTGAATATATAATCGAAAGGCTATATGATGGCAACTGCATTCAATTGGGAAGTGGTGGCATACCCAATGCGGTGGGAACCATGGTAGCAGCCTCGGATTTGAAAGATTTGGGAGTTCATACCGAGATGTACGTGGATGCCTATCTGGAAATGACCAAGGCTGGCAAGATTACCGGAGCCAAGAAAAACCTGGACAAGTATAAACAAGTGTATTCTTTTGCCATGGGCAGTAAGGAATTATATGACTTTTTGGATAACAATCCCGGCTGTGCTTCATATGCGGTGGATTATACCAACAATCCCTTTGTAGTAGCCCAACTGGACAATTTCGTATCCATTAATGCCTGTATCGAAGTAGATTTATTTGGGCAGGTATGTGCAGAGAGCGTAGGCACCAGGCATATAAGCGGCACCGGGGGCCAATTAGACTTTGTTGAAGGAGCATATAAATCCAAGGGTGGCCAAAGCTTTGTTTGCTTGCCTTCAACCATCAGCACTAAAGGTGAAGTTAAATCCAGGATTCGTCCCATATTAAGTCCCGGAGCCATCGTCACTGATCCCAGAACTGCTACTCATATGCTGGTTACCGAATATGGTATAGCCAACATGAAGGGGATGAGTACTTGGCAGAGAGCTGAAGCTCTGATTGGAATAGCCCATCCAGATTTTAGAGATGAACTGATCAAAGAGGCTGAGAATATGAATATCTGGCGCAAAATTAACAAAAAGGCCTAAGCTGGAGAAATGTAATTGTTAGGTCTCATAATAAAAAGGAGGCCAGCTACCATGCCGGCTTCCTTTTGCTGCTTAAAAACATTTGCATCAGATGATTCCTTATTTAGCTCTAACGATACCGTATTTGGCCGCTTTCCGTACCACGGTGGGTTGACTAACGCCTAATACCCGAGCTATAGCGTAGGTGGAATTATATAGGGAAAAGGCTTCCTGCAACAGCCGGCGTTCAGTATTCTCTAGGGCCGTGTTTAATGGCACGATTTCTACCTTGGATATGGAGCCAAGTTCTAATTCTGACCAGGCTGCTAAGTCGTCAGCATTAATTATATCATGTTGGGTGGTCACCACCAGGCGTTCAATCAGGTTTTCCAATTCCCTGACATTACCTGGCCAATCATAAGAGATGAATTTCCTCAATACCTCGCCTGAAAGTCGCTTGTTCATACTATGCCGACGGTTAAATTTCTCCAAAAAATGCCTGCTTAACACAGGTATATCTTCTCGGCGTTCCCGTAGAGGAGGTACATAAATCGGCACCACATTAAGACGATAATACAGATCCTTGCGGAATAGTTTCTCAGCTACCATATCTTGCAAGTTGCGGTTGGTACCGGCGATAATCCTGACATCTACTGCTATTTCCCGGGTTCCTCCAATACGCATGATTTTATTATCCTGTAATACTCGTAAAAGCTTGACTTGCAGGTCCAGGGGCATCTCCGCGATCTCGTCCAAAAACAGAATGCCTCCATCGGCCAGTTCAAACATGCCTGCCTTACCACTTTTGCTGGCTCCGGTAAAGGCTCCGGGTTCGTAGCCAAACAATTCTGACTCTAGTAAATTACCCGGGATGGCACCGCAATTAACCTTGATAAATGGTTTATTGGCCCGGGGACTGCTGGCCTGCAGGGTATCCGCAATAACCTCTTTTCCTACCCCTGACTCCCCTAGAATAAGAACGGTGGAGTCAACCGTAGATACATGATTGACCATTTTTAAGAGTTTTCTCATCTTATCTGAGTGTAATATACAGCTTTTCGAACTCTTCAGTTGATTGAGCTGTACCTGGTACATACGGCTCAATCCTTCCAATTGTTCAACTTTACCCTGCAGGTCATTCAATTCAGTAATATCTCTTACATTGGTAACCACCAGTATTATGCGCCCATCTTCATCAAAGATAGGAGTACTGGTAACCAGGGCGTTTTTACCGGTTTTGGACTGTAAAGGTATAGTAGCGGTTTGCCTAGTTTTAATAGCCAGGAGGGTTCCTGATCGGGTAAATACTCCATCTTTAACCAAATCAGCCATATTGCGGCCTACGCACTCATCAGCGGTAACCCCCATAATGCGCTCAAAAGCCTGGTTAATTCGCAGGGTATTTCCATCTCCATCGGTAATATAAAGGCCATCATAAGATGAGTCAATAATGGCATCCAATTCTTTTTGTCTTAATCCTTCAACTACCTCCAGTTGATGTTCCAAAGTCATAAGTTCGGTCATGTCCCGGACGTTGGTTACTACCATCAATATCTCGCCCTTATTATCAAAAATGGGAGTGCTGGTGGCCAGTATGTCCTTTTTGTTGGCCTTGAGCTGAACCGTAACCGTTTCTTTTTTTTCTATGGCTAACATACTGCCAGAACTTGAGTAAACTCCATCTCTAATCAGGTCTGGCATATAACGACCAATAAGATTTTTGGCACTTATACCCGTAATGCGTTCAAAACCCTTATTCACTCGCAAGGTTTTACCCTCGCCGTCGGTAATATATAAACCATCGAAAGAGGATTCCAGTATGGCTTCAAATTCCCGTTCTCTTAATACCTTTACGTCTTCCAGCTCTCGTTCCAGCTTAATCAAGTCAGTTAAATCACGTACATTGGTAACTATCAGCACAATATTGCCATCCTCATCAAAAATGGGGTTACTGGTAACCAGAGCATTCTTGCCGGTTTTGGATTGCAAGGGAATAGTAACTGAATGTTTCTTTTCCATGGCCAAGAGGGTTCCCGACCTGGTAAAATAACCTTCCCTTACCAGATCCACCATGTTGCGTCCTACACACTCTTCCGCATATACCCCCATAATACGCTCAAATGCCTTATTCAAGCGTAAGGTGTTGCCTTCACCATCATTGATGTATAAACCATCGTAGGAAGATTCAAAAATTGCATCCAGCTGCTGATTGAGTTTCTTGGTTGTTTCCAGTTCTGCCACTACGCTTTCTAATTCAGATATATCCTGTAAACAGGCCACCGCCCCGGTGATCTTACCGTCCACCGCAATAGGGGCTCGATTGGACAAAAGGGTCTTTCCCTGATACTTAATTTTTTGCAGTTTTTCTTTTGCACCGCTTTTTAGTATCTTGCCTAAGCCACTCATATCAAAGACTTCGTTTATTTGTTTACCATAAGCCTCTTGAGCAGATATGCCTGAAACATCTTCCAAGGAGCGGTTGAATACAGTGATACGTTCTTCATCGTCTACTGCCACCAAGGGGTTATATAAAGAGTCGAGACAGATTTCCCACTCCTGCTGTTTCCGCTGCAAGATATCAAAAAATGTTATAGTGAGATTGTACAAAGCCCGGTTATCTTCTTCTAGTATATAATTCCCCTCGTTATAAATTGGCTTGTCAAGAGTATGCTGCAATTCGTCCAAAATGCGCAAGCTTCTCCTATCCCGGGACATTATGGTATGAATGGGTGTATCATAAGGCAGGCCGGAGGAGAGTACTGTTAGCAGGTGATTCCAGTTGATCAAGCCTATTACCTCAAAATTATCATCAACTACTCTTACCCCGTCTATCTGGTTATTAATTAAAAAATCTGAAGCCTGGGCGGCGGTTGAATTGCAATGAATCAACAGAGCTGCAGTCATTTTCCCATATCCCCCCATATAGTACTTTTCCGACATAAACCATTCCTATTTTTAATTATAGCATTCAATTAGCGTTTTGGGATATTTGCTTGATATAAGCTGCCAAAGGGCACAAAAGGATATTTTTGGCATATATTTTTATTAGGGAATTGCAATCGAGGAAATCGGCTGGTTAACTCCCAAGCAGTATAGAAGAATAGGAGGATATTTATGCAAATACTTGATGCCAAACTGTTGTTTAAAGGCAGCTTTCAAGTAAGGTTAAAAACTGAAAAGATAGTTATTCACCATTCAGCCAGTGCCATTGATACAAGCATAAATGATGTTCATCGCTGGCATCAAACTAGAGGATGGATAGGCATAGGTTACCATTATCTCATTTATAACAATGGAGATATATATATTGGTAGGCCAGAATGGGCAATAGGTTCTCATGCTTACCAGGATGCGGCACATGAAGCCAACAGCAATGGAATCGCTATCTGCCTCATCGGCAATTTTGACTATCAAAAGCCTAGTGACCTTCAGATGAACAAGCTGCTAACACTGATAAGGAATATTAGGGAAAGATACCCCAATCTCCCGGTAATAGGGCACAAAGATCTTATGGCTACTGCGTGTCCGGGGCAGAAGTTTCCCTGGTCCGATCTATATGCAAAACTCCAAAAGGAAGTGATAGAAGTGGCATTAGAGAAATGGATGATCGAAGGGGGCCAGACAGCCCTAAAAGAATTGGCCCAGAAAGGTCTGGTAAACAACCCGGAGCAATGGCAGAGTGAGGAAAAGCTAGCTGAAGCCGTACCTCTATATCTGTTTTGGATGATGATCAATAGAATAAGCTATTACAAGGGGGTCTGAAAAGATGAAAATAGATTGGGCAAAAAAGCTATCTAGCCGTAAGTTTTGGGCTTTATTAGCCGGACTGGCTACCTCTGTCCTGGTGTTAGCCAAGGTGCCGGAAAACACCATTGTTCAAGTCAGCGTTGTTATAGGAACCTTCGGTTCCATAGTATGCTATATGCTGGCAGAAGCCTATGTTGATGGCCAGGCCGCTAAAAACGGAGAATCCAAGAAGGATAACTAAACAAACATTCCAGGAAGAAAGACCTTTATTCCATAAATATAAATAAAAAACCCCACAATATTGTGGGGTTTCTTGGCCTTAAATGGTAGCCCCAAGGGGAGTCGAACCCCTGTCTCCGCCGTGAGAGGGCGGCATCCTAGGCCACTAGACGATGGGGCCAGAAATATAAATGGCTGCCGGTCAAGGATTCGAACCCTGGCGAACTGATCCAGAGTCAGTCGTGCTACCACTTACACCAACCGGCAGCATTGGGTTATATGGTTATATACCCGTGCGCAAATAATTATAATACAGGGCATGTTTCTTGTCAATTGGTGCCGGGTATTAAGTTATTGTGCGAAACACAATAACTTAATACCCGGCACCAATTAACTATAAACTTTTCGCATATAGTATAGCCGAGCTAATGCGCTGTATACACTCATTTTTTCCCAGTATCATCATGACTTCAAATAATCCCGGGGTGGCCGTACGCCCGGATATAGCCAGACGGATAGGATGGATCAGTTGAGCCGCTTTGAGGTTTAACTCCTTTGCCTTTTGCCTAAGTTCCTGTTCCAGCTTTTCAGCTGATTCAAAATCGCTCTCTTGGCATAAAGAAAGACATTCCCTCAAAAGCTTAGGAGAATTTTCCTGCCCCAAGTATTTGCGAACGCCCTTTTCATCATATTCGGTAATTGGCTGAAAAAAATAAGCACCTTCCTCCAGGATAGCTGGCACAGTTTTTACCCGTGTTTTAAAGAGCTCTATTATCTGAAACAATTCTTCTGGTGAAGGCCAGGTAGAAAGGTAGTCCCGGCGTTGCTCATTTTCATAAAGCAAGGCGGCGATACGTTCTGAATCTGCTTGAGCTAAATAATGGCCATTCATCCAGCTCAACTTCTCTATATCATATATGGCAGGGGAACGGGAAATACCATTCAGACTAAAGCGTTCAAGTAATTCTACCCTAGTCCAAAAATCCCGGTCTTCTTTGCTGGACCACCCCAACAGAGCCAGGTAGTTTATTAAAGCCTCCGGCAGATAGCCGTCATCGCTAAACTCCTGTACCGAAGTAGCCCCATGGCGTTTGGACAATTTGCTGCGGTCAGGAGCCAGTATCATGGAAACATGAGCAAATTGGGGTAACCCCCAGCCCAAAGCCTGATATAATAAAATCTGCTTGGGGGTATTGGACAAATGTTCCTCTGCTCTTATGACATGGGAGATGCACATACAGTGATCATCGACCACCACCGCAAAATTGTAGGTAGGCCCACCGTCGGACTTAGCTAGGATAAAATCATCCAGCAGGCGGTTATCAAATTCAACTTTCCCCCGAATCAAGTCATTAATAATGACTACCCCATCGGTAGGTGCCTTAAATCTAATTACCGCCCTTTCACCCCTGCGGATTCGTTCTTCAGCCTCGGTTTTACTAATATGACGGCAATAGCCCCCATATTTATAATCACTTTTTGCTTGCCGGGAGGCTTCCTTTTCTGCTGCCAGTTGCTCGGTAGTACAAAAACAATAATAAGCCTGGTCTCGCTCTAATAATAACTTCAGGTACTGGTTGTAGATAGCCAGGCGCTCACTTTGGCGATAGGGACCAAAATCTCCTCCGGTATCCGGTCCCTCATCCCAATCCAAACCAAGCCAGCGTAAACCTTCTATTATGCCCAGAGCAGAATCTTCAGTAGATCTGCGCATATCGCTGTCTTCGATGCGCAACACCATTTTTCCCTGATGCTGGCGGGCAAAAAGCCAATTAAATAAGGCAGTGCGTGCGCCACCAATATGTAATGTTCCAGTTGGACTAGGGGCAAAGCGTACCCGTATGCTGTCCACCTATATCACTCCTATCAAAAATACTTAACCCGAAAATGGTTTATACCGATTTAATGTATTCTAATCGCCAAAGGATTGTAGGGGCAGTCTTTGACCGCCCGTTTCCAGCATAGCCAAAATTCACATACTAGGTTAAGGCCCATGATCATGGGGGTTGATTAAAACATAAGCTCATGAGGTGAAGATTATATAACGGAACAGAGATTTAATCCCATTTATTTGTAAGGTTTTGCTCCAGATAATCCTCGATCATTTTATCATAATCCTTCATAATATCCTGCACCATTTGGTGGGATGCTGATTCAAAAACCTGATCCTCAATGGTTTTTACCGGCAATACTTTGGGGGACGTACCGGTTAGGAATACCGCATCCATTAGCGCAAGGCGATCCAGGGGTACTTCAGTTTCCAGGAGAGGATAATCTTGCTTTTTACACAATTGCACAATTGCCTCCCGGGTAATGCCAGGCAATATGCGATGGCCTGGAGAGGTATATAAGCACTGGTCCTTTACCCAGAATACATTGGAACGGCTGCCTTCGGTTATCATACCCCTGGAATCTACCAAGAGAGCCTCGTAAGCAGATTTTAGTTCTAATTGCTCTGCTATGATATTGCGTAAACTGACATTGGCAGCTTTTATCTGGGGATTAGCCCGTTCGGCCTGAAATAATATGACCTTGACTCCTTCCTCATAATCCCTGGGCTGGGGGTAATGGTGAGGGATGAAATATAGGAAATGGTCCCATTCATTATGATGATTTGATCTGGCCTTAATGAGCAGCTTGATATTGCCATTTACTACATTATTAAGTGTAGCAAGCTGTTCAATAGCCTTCAACATAAGTAATGAAGAAAAATCCCAAGATATGCCCTGTAGAGATAGAGACTCGTTTAATCGACCTATATGCTTTTCCCAGAATAGGGGTATGCCATTTATGACTCGGATTACTTCATATATACAATTAGATATATCCATTAAATCCTGTTCAAAGCTGGATGCAGGCATGACCTGATGGTTCTTCAAGAAATAGCTTCCTACACATTTTTCCATCTATGCTTCCTCCTCAGATTTTGACAGTGAAAGCTCATCAAAGCTTCGGT
>CAZPSR010000023.1:0-18316 GCA_964589135.1 uncultured Syntrophomonas sp. | reverse complement strand
CGGAGGCCGCAGAAGCGCAAACGGCGGAAACTGCAGAATCGACCAGAGCAGATAAAGATACCAGTGAAAAACCAGATAGTCATGAAATAAGCGAAGAACCCGGGAATGATGAACCCCCCCATACGGATATAGCAACAGAAATACCAGAAGATGAGGAACCCTTTGAAGTTGGGGAAATGGAAGAAATTTCAGAAGAAGCAGATGATGCTGAATTATCAGAGGAAAGCGATAACCCGGATAACTCAGAAAGACCTAAAAGGCCTAAAATGACCAGAACCCATGAAACGTATCTGGAAAAGAAGAGACGTATTAAAAACACTCACTAATCCCATTGACCACCAGGTTAATATGATCGCTTACATTTAACGGCGTTAGAAGTCAGCCTTCCTAACGCCCTATTTCTTTTCTCTATTACTTAATCACTTGGGCTAACTAATGGCTAAGATCCCCTTCTGCCCCGGATGCTCAGTCACGCAATCCTCCAGCATATGCCCCAAAAAGGGAAACTGGGCCTGGCTTACCCCAGGGAACATCCTCAGGCATAAAATTGCCCTGAATATCGAAAGAGTATCCTAAACCTTATACACCCCGGAACCACCATCGTCAGCTGTTATGGCCAGTCGGGCGAAAATCGGCTTTTCAAAAGCATGAAAAACCTGTCTATAATCAATCATGATCATAAGACCCCAAACTAATAGCAGACTCAGAAGGGTTAATAAATATCGGCGGGTTTTTCTTTTAGCTTTCATTTGAATACCTCTGCGGGGGGGTGATTAGCCCCAGCCGGGGTCTGATCCCTAGTTATGGGTAAAGTTAGGTGGAAATAACTCCACCATCAATAATAATATGCTCTCCCACCATATAGTTGGAAAGATCGGAAGCCAGGAAAACGGCCAAGGGGGCAATTTCATTTGGATGGGCAAATCTTCTTATTGGTATCTGTTTTATTATAGTCTCTCGGTGCTTTTCATCTATGAAATCCTCTAAAAGATCAGTGGCCACAAAGCCTGGGCCAATAGCATTAACATTAATATTGTACCTGATCCACTCCAATGCTGCTGACTTGGTAAATAGTATAACCGCTGCCTTACTGGCATGATAGACTGCATTATAGGGGCTGGCCATTTCTCCCCCGGTTGATCCAATATTGATTATTTTGCCATATCTTTGTTCTACCATATATTTCCCCACTGCCTGGGTGCAGAAAAACATTCCCTTTAGATTGGTATCCATTACCCTGTCCCAGTTTTCCTCACTATACTCCAATAAAGGAGCAGGTCGGCTTAGGCCCGCACCGTTGACCAGTATGTGTATCCCTCCCAAATCCTCCACCGTCTTCTCTACCATGGCAATCACTTGCTCTTTTTGGCTGATATCCACACTGAAGGCCAAGGATCTGCATCCTTGAGCCAGAATCAGATCCCTGGTCTCTTCCACCTGGGATAAGGTACGTGCGGCTACCGCAACATCGGCTCCGGCTTCAGCCAGAGCCAAGGCTATAGAACGGCCAATCCCCCTTCCACCACCTACCACTATGGCAACTTTACCTGATAGATCAATACTGTAAGACATAAGTTGACCCCCTTCCTTGGTCATACACGCCAGTCCAATAAGCTGAACTTGCTATAGCGCAAACAATTGGTCTTCCAACGGTCACATCCGGCAAAAACTTGCTATGCTTTTAAGATGAGGCTTCATACCCATTAGTTCCATAAAAAACCAGCAATTCCTTTTGTTGATTAGAGGTTTTTAACAGGGCTAAGCCAGGAAAAGAACACCCCAGTTTAATCAAACTTAGTAAAGCCATTCCCGGTTGGATTAAATTTTGTAAGCCTTCATAGATTGAAAAGACAAATCCTGATTATATTAATTTCGTGTAAATAGTACAGGGCAGGAAATGGCTTACCCATTACCTGCCCTTACAATCGCGATTATTTTTCTATTTACCTTTGTAAAAAACACTGCTTAATCCCCAAATTTAGGTGGTATATTTAAAAATCTTATAAATCATCCAGAAGGCGGATACAATAAAGACCATCCAGATCAGCCAAATGAAGTTAAGGAAGAACTGAGGAAAATATGCTCCCAGTAAAATACCAAAGCTAATCATCAGGAACTTGAAAAAGCCATAATCTGCTACGGTGTACTTGCGTGCGGCACTCATTACTCTCCGGTAAAAGTCCAGCATATCAGAACCTCCTTTATCATATTCAGACTGCCAGTACTCTTATTATAAACCAACCGCCGATAATGTCCTAGCACAGCCCTTATTCCCAAAAGTGTTACAAAGTTTCTTCATCAATCTGGGCTTGATAGCTTCTCACTCAACAAGACAATATCTTTCCACCGATACACGGCCAGAATAATCCCCAATACCAGCATCTGCACCAGCAGTTGGCTGCCTCCATAGCTGATAAAGGGTAAACTCATGCCGGTGACTGGAAGCCAGCCCAGGTTCATAAGTATATGCCAAAGGCTTTGCATCAACAAAAGGGCGGCCAACCCCGCTATCAGCAATGAGCCATATTCGTGGTTGGCTTGCTTTACGGTCCCAAACAAATAGATAAAGAAACCCAGCACCAATATCAATAATAGCATGGCGGCCAACCAGCCAAAGGTATAGACGATATAGGCGAAGACAAAATCGGTATGTAATTCGGGTAGGGCAGACAGATTAAACCCCTGGCCCAACAAACCTGCAGATTTTATAGCCTGGTCCAGCTGCAGGTACAGGTATCCTGCACCGCCGGGATCGGCCTGGGGGTTAAGGAATCCGGTAATACGCTCCAGCCGGTAGGGCTGGGCAATAATCCCCAGTACAGCAGGTATAAGGAGTAAAGCCGCAAGCTGAATAATTGTACTTTTTTTAAAGGCTGGATCGGCAAATCCTGATAATCCCTTGCCCTCCGGGAAGAAAAGGTATATATATAAAATAAGCAATCGGACAAACTGCTTAATGATTAAAATATCCCTAAATTTTGTAAAAGTAGGAGTTGATGTATTGAATAAGCTATGTATTCTGGATGCCAAAACCCTGGGTGAAGATGCGGATTTAAGCATTTTCAATAGATTCGGCTCAGTAAGCACTTATAACACTACCCTTCCGGACCAGGTCGTAGAACGAATCAGGGATCGGAACATAATTATCACCAATAAGGTGGTTTTAGATCAGTCTAATCTGCAGCAAGCTCCGGAAGTCAGGCTAATCTGTATAGCCGCTACCGGCACCAACAACATCGACCTGGATTATTGCCAAAGGCGAAATATTACCGTTACCAATGTAGTGGGATATTCTACCCACAGCGTGGTACAGCATACTTTTGCCCTGCTGTTTTATCTTCTGGAATCATTATCCCAATATGACCACTATGTTAAATCAAGACAATACTCGGCCAGTGGTAATTTTACCTATCTGGATATACCTTTCCGGGAAATCAAAGGGAAGACCTGGGGAATTATCGGGCTAGGTGCTATAGGCAAAAAGACGGCGGATATAGCCCGGGCCTTTGGCTGCCGGGTGCTCTACTATTCCACCTCCGGCCGCCATAGTGATGAAGATTATACCCGGGTGGAGCTGAGCGAGCTGCTGAAGAGTTCAGACATAGTATCCATACATGCGCCACTTAACCCCCAGACTTATAATCTTATCCAATATAATCAGCTTCAGGCTATGAAAAGAAGTGCCGTTCTGCTCAACTTGGGCCGAGGGGGCATAGTAAACGAGGCCGATCTGGCGAAAGCTATGGATGAGGGCTTGATTGCCGGGGCGGGTTTGGATGTATTTGAAAAGGAGCCCATGGAAGCCAGCAACCCCTTATTAAAGCTAAAGAATCAGGACCGATTGGTATTAACTCCCCATATAGCCTGGGCCAGCATAGAAGCCAGGCAAACCCTGCTGCAAGAAATAGCCCATAACATAGAGGCCTTTATGAGTTGCCGGAGCCGAAATGTGGTCATTTAGTATTAAAGGTTCACTTATCCTTCACTCCCTGACCTCCCAGTCCAAGCTGCCGGGCCGGATACTATCCAGTCATGCTTGTTTAAGAATCTGGTACAGCATCGGGAAAAGCTTAAGTCACCTTTTAATAAAGTCTTTTTTCCGGTATCACTCCCCTGACTCCACCTCGGGGGGTTTTTTATATCCCCCTGGTAATGGGTATCAGATGCGCATGAACATGGAATATGCTCTCAATTATCTTCTTTTGTTAATCCCAATAAAGTAGCATAAACAGCGACCGCCCCAAGAACCCCAGCCATGATTATGGGTAGCGAGGAGATTTCTCGCAAAACATAAAGAGTAAAGCAAGATAATACCACTCCTCCCAGGAGCAGGTGCTGCAAAAAAATGTCCCAATGCATTACCCATTTGCCCGAATGTTTCCTTTGTTTGCGCAGATGCAGGCATAAGGTAAACACACAAGCTAGGATCAGCAACAGGCCCCAAAGTGATAGGTTGACCACAGGGGTCCAGAAAAATAGAATAGCAAATATTATGCCCCCCAATACCCGCCCAATTTTATTCATGAACTCAACCCTCCTAAAAGGCTTTTAACATATCTTAAATCATCTGGCAAAATTTTGTTGTTATTTCCCTTAAAAACACTTATCTTTGCTAACAATGCCAATGGGTTTCATAGCTACTGCGGGAAATGGAGCTTGCATTGTTCAGTATATCGCTCCAAACCTCCACTTGTAAGCTGAGGCCCATCTATATCAGTATTTTTTACTCAGTCTGCCGTACCCTTGACATTGAAGTTCTCCTTTGATATATTTGTACTATTGCATATAGTACAAGAATGGGGGCTGATAGCTTGCCTTTAAACATTGATCCCCGTTCCAACATCCCGGTTTATCAGCAGATAGTTGATGCCATTAAGAGCGCTGCTGCCAGGGGTATCTATAATCCTGGAGACAGAATCCCCACTGTGCGTGAAATGTCCGCCCAGCTAACAATAAACCCCAACACCATAGCCAAAGCCTATCAGAAATTAGAGCAGGAAGGGGTTATTGTAACTATGCGCTCTCGTGGTACCTTTATTGCGGAACGCCACAATGAGCCGGATAAACAAAGGGTTAAAAAATTGCTAAAACCTGCATTGGAGCGATTACGGGTAGAGGCCTTCCATCTGGGTATGGAAGGCGAAGAATTGAAGCAGCTGGTCTTAGAGACCTTGGCCGAGTGGGAAAAAGAGTGGAGGTAGATAGAGAAATGAAATCAAGCGCTATTGATATAGATAAGCTCAGCAAATCCTATGAGGGAGTTGTCGCCCTCCAGAAAATATCTATGTCTATACCCCGAGGTAGCATTTTCGGACTGATTGGACCTAATGGGGCCGGCAAATCAACCCTCCTGCAAATCTTGGTGGGGATACTTCTGCCGGATGCCGGAGATGCCAGTATACTGGGTAAAAGCATCCGGGACTTCGGCCCTCAGATTAGACAACAGGTGGGCTATGTGCCTGACCTGCCCTATATGTATCCTTTCTTCACGGTTAATGATATGTTTACTTTGGGTCGCAAGCTGTATAGGACCTGGGATGAAAGCAAATGCCAGAATTTAACTGACTACTTTAAAATTCCCGCCCCCCAAAAAATCCGCAACCTGTCTCGGGGTCTCAAAGTCCGAGTGGCCCTGGTTCTGGCCTTATCCATCCGGCCGCAAGTCTTGATACTGGATGAACCTACCGCAGGTTTGGACCCGGTAGCCCGCCGGGCTTTCCTCAAAGCCATAATAGATGAAGCTGCCGGGCAAGGTACCACCATACTTTATTCCTCCCATAATCTCAATGACCTGGAGCAAACCGCTGACCATATCGGGGTAATCAAGCAGGGGGAACTGCTTTTTACTGCTGCTCTGGATGAATTAAAAGAATCAATTCATAAAACCCAGGTGCTGTTCAGCCCTGATAATAGCCCGGCAATGGCTCTACAATCCTTGCCCGGGGTTATGGAAGTAGTTCAACAGGGTAAAGCCTATATTGTCACTGCCAGCGGTAACCGGCAAGCCTTCCGGGAGGCCTTGTCGGCTTTGGAGCCCACTCTGGTTGAACCGCTAAACCTCAGCCTGGAGGATATTTTCCTCACTTATATGAAGAAGGAGGGATATAGCTATGATTATGCCATATAAAGATATTAACCTGCCGGTTAACCAGGGCCTGCTCTGGAAGGAGTGGCAGCAGAACCGCCTATATTTTTTAGCCGCTTTTTTGATCATGAGTTACGATACTATCATAAAACCCTTGGGATATGGAATTAAAGCTATCTTAGGGTCAGGTTCTGGGGCCTACACTATGAGCAGCGCACTAGGCCCGGTCAGCAACGTCCTTTCCCCTCTTGCCTATCATAACAGCATGGAGCAGATAGGAGCCTCACTAAGCATATTGCTGGGAATCCTTATTTTAACCCAGGAAAGATCGGGCAGCCTGAACTATCTGCTCAGTACCCCGGTAAGCAGAAAAGAGGTAATTCTGGCCAAATCCTGTACCGGGGGCTTGGCTATAATATCTATTATGATAGTAAATGCCCTTTTTTTGATTATGGCCGGGCTAATCTGGCCGGTTGATTATAGTACGGTATTAGTTGTTAAATGGGCGGTACTTACTACTGCGATTTTTATTGCCCTTTTCAATCTGGGCCTTATGGTAGCTGCTTTTACCGGACATTGGCTCTCGGCTATAGGTCTGTCATTTCTATTGTCCAATTTCCCTGCCATCTTGGGCAGCATGCTGGTAAACTTTAATGCCATACAGATATTTAATCTATCCCCGGCTTTTATCCATAGAATCAATATGATAGCCCATTATTTAACTATACCCGCTTACATAAGCCGGGATAGCGACTATATGAGAGATCTCCCCATTGCCATCAAGCTCCACCCCAATTACTGCTTGGAAACCTTGATATTGGTCCTTTTGACAGCTCTGCTCTTGTTATTGGCTATACGAATATTTCAAAACAATGCCCTGGAGAACAACGGACAGATGCTGATGTCCAACCGGGCTGCCCATATAGCAGTGATTATTCTAGCCCTCTTGTTGGGTTGGGGTAGTGCTTTGAGCAGTGCCGGAAGTATAGCCGGTTTTCTAGGCACTATGGTGCTTGCCTTCATAATCGCCTATCTGGCCATAGTACTGCTTCAGTTCCTAGTCTATTATATCAGGAAGGGAAGGCCCTACTAAGCTTGAATGGATTGAAATGCTGATCAAAGCTTATCTAGCTGCCACCTTTCCTTGCATTGTATAATTTTTCATCATATAATGAAGACCATAACTTACAGGATTGTATAACGTAGGGTTTTGCATAATTCAAGAATCCAGCTGGTCATTGATGAGCCTCGCCAAGAATATTTTAGATCCTTCTACGAGGACTACAATGTGCTGTTTACAGCACTATTATTTGCGTGCCTTAAGGATGACATTGGTGAAAAAATTGGAAATTGAAAAATTTAATTATGCAGAATCCTTAACTGTAAGAATGGACTTGCTGTGTGGTCGAAGACATAATTTCTTAGTGATTATTTAACCAAACCTGACATTCTGGCAATGAAATCGCAGTATATATCTTATCCTTCAAAAGGCTATCTTACTAATGGGATTAAGATGACTTTGACATGCAGGGCAAAAGATAGTTAGGAAAATTGGGAGGTTATAAAATGAGTGTATTGGAAAAAGCCAAAGAACTGGCCCTACAAATTAAAGAATCCCAGGAGTATCAGGAAGTACGCCGGACAGGACAGGATATCCAGAACAATGACGAGGCCCGGCAGATAGTAGATGATATACAAAGCGTTCAGGCCCAAATTGAATCTGCTACCAATTCAGGCATGTCACCTAGCGAAGAGCAAATAGAAGAATTCAATAACATAAGATCCAAAATGGAGAACAGCAACCTGATTCAGGCTTATTTACAAGCCCAGGAAAAATACAGTGAACTTATGCAGCAGGTAAACAGCAAGATCAGTGAGGAGATCAATAATTAGCTTCAGGACCATTTTAGCTAAGGTCTATAAAAACCGGTTTTCGTACTATAACGAAAACCGGTAACTTGTTTTTATCCTGTAACACTGATGCCCATTTAATTTTTCTGCCATCTTCCTTCACTAAGCATCAACCAAGTTAGATTAAGATTCTCCTGGCTCTCACAGGCAGTTTTTATAAATATTCGCAAAATACCTACCCTTAACTTGCCTGCTTTATTAGGCGAAGTTTTGGATCAGTTCTCTCATTTCATTTAGCATCTGTTTTCTGGCTTCATCACTAACGGTAGTAACAGCAAAGAAATTATGTTGTTTAAATTGTTCAAATCCGGTAAATGGGAAAACTCCGGCTACCGATCTATTTAGGGTGCTCAGCATCCCGCTCATTTCTCCCGCCTTCTGGTCAGCTCCGGAAGTAGTAATAAGTAGACCTTTCTTACCTTTAAGCAGACCTTCGGGACCCTGCCTGGTATATCTATAAGCAAAACCCAAAGAGAAAACCCGATCTATATATCCCTTCAATATAGCGGGTACTGAATGCCACCAAACCGGTCCCTGCAGTATTATAAGATCGGCCCAGGTTACGTCGGCCTGCTCTTGCTTGATGTCTTCGGATAATTGACCACTACGAAAACCCTGTATATCCTCTTCACTCAACACCGGATTAAAATTCATGGCATACAGATCCTTGACCTTTATCGGTCCCCCTTTTTTATTAATTTCCTCCTGTATCACTTGAGCTATGGTAGCATTGAAGCTGAGGGGATTGGGGTGAGCATATACCAATAAAGTATTCATCAAAAGCACCTCCTGTTTTTTCCTTATTATTTAATTATACCCATGGGAGCCTAGCTATATCAAGTTTGACGGCCAGGAAACTTATCCTGCCGGTAGAGTTCCTTCGCTGGAAAACTTCAAGCAGGGTGAGAGCTGCTAATAGATTAAGACTCTGGACCTGGCATTTCCCCTGACCTGTTTATTCGTTTATAGTAAACTTAAAACAAAGGAGGAGTGATAAATGGGGAACCGAATCAAAGCCTTCTATCCCCCTGCACTAGAGTTAATTCCAATAATCTTGCTTTTGTTTGCCTTTACCTATACCGCTGAGTATTATCCGCTTCTCCCCGAGCAGGTTCCAACTCACTTTGGTCTGTTCGGGAATCCAGATGCCTGGGGCGAAAAAGGCTTTTGGTCCGTATATACCCTACCTTTGATAGGAACCCTGACCTGGCTATCAATAGCTTTGCTTAATTATTATTTAATCATGGGTCCTGATGATCCGGGCCGTATGATCAATCTTCCCCAGCAGCACAAGGATAAGTTGGGCCAGGAAAGATTGGAAGCCATTCGCACCATAACTGCCCGGACTATGATACTGCTCAATCTGACCCTGACCGCTATGCTGGCCACTCTCCAGTACGGTGTCATCAACATTGCCCTGGGCCGGCAGGAAAGCCTGGGCCTTATCACCCTGGTATTTATAGCAGCAATACTTATTGAATCTATCGGCCTTACGGTCAAAACCATTGCAATGACTTTTACGCCCCGGGAACGAGGCAAGGGCAGGTAAAAACATGCCATCCTTGATTCAAGGCCAGATGTTATCCCAGCGGCCCGGTATATGCAATCAGTAGCCAGACTATACCCAAGTTTTCTTAAGCAGGACCATCAGGTTTTCCTAAGGGTATAATAAATATTAGCCGGAGTTAATCTAATAAAAAGTATAGGCCTAGAGGCTGGTATCAAAATATGACAAAGGAGTTAGACTATATGGCGGAAATTTATCTGGCAGGGGGTTGTTTTTGGGGCTTGGAAAAATATTTATCTTCCATTCGTGGGGTTAAGGCTACCCGAGTAGGGTATGCCAATGGAGAGACCGAAAATCCCAGTTATGAAGCAGTATGCTACCATAATACCGGACACGCCGAAACAGTGCAGGTGCAGTACGACCCCGGGATTTTACCCCTGGAATTCCTGCTCTATTTATACTTTGAAGCTATTGATCCACTAGCGGTTAACCGGCAGGGTCCAGACATTGGAGTACAGTATCGTACCGGCATTTATTATAGGGATAAAAATGACCTGCCGGTGATCAAGAATTCCCTGGCCCAACTGCAACAGAATAATGCCGAGCCCATTGCCGTAGAAGTAAAAGAATTGGAAAACTTTTACCCGGCCGAAGAGTACCACCAGAAGTATCTGGATAAAAACCCGGCAGGGTATTGCCATATAGGCAGTAAACAATTGGAAAAGGCAGCCCAGGCCTTAGTAAACCCAGCCCTTTACCCGCCCCCGGATCGGAGAAAATTGTCAGAAGAGCTGAACCCCATTCAGTATCGGGTTACTCAGAAAAATGGTACTGAGCCCCCCTTTAGTAACGAATTCTGGGATCGTTTTCAAGCAGGTGTTTATGTAGATATTACTACTGGAGAGCCTCTTTTCGCTTCAACTGACAAGTTCGAATCCGCTTGTGGATGGCCTAGCTTTTCCAGACCCATTGACCCCCAGGTGTTATGGGAGAAGCTGGATGCTTCCCACGGTATGCACCGTACCGAAGTCAGGAGCCGCATAGGAGATGCCCATCTGGGCCATGTGTTCAATGATGGTCCCCAGGAATTGGGCGGCTTGCGTTACTGCATTAACAGCGCTTCCCTGCGTTTTATCCCCCGGGAAGATATGGAATGCGAAGGATATGCTTATCTGCTGGACTTGATTGATTAGGTAGCTGTCCTTCTCTATTTATTAATTGTTCCTATAAAAAGTCTAGGGTTGGCATAACTGGCAGGGTTCATACCCTCTTTCCTGGGCCTCTTCCTCGCTTATGTCCACCCGCCTTTCTTCTAAAAAGCGGCAGTCAGCCCTATGATACTTGTTGCTATCCTCATTAATCCAAACCTTTTCTGGCAGATTTTCCGGAGTAAGGACCTCCTCCTGGCCTTCAGCGGCTGCTTCGCTTAATGTCATTTCAGGCCAGGTATAAGTCCCGGGTTCCACTTCGAAACTAATATTTTTCCCATCAGATTTGACCACCAAAGTGCCCTGTTCATCAGTACGATACACTGGAATATTATTTTCTTTCAATTTAAGCATGGTAGCCATATGGGGGTGGCCATAGGGATTATCCTTTCCCACGCTTATTACTGCATAATCGGGATTCACTGCCTGTAAAAATTGATCACTGCTGGAACTACTGCTGCCATGTCTGCCTAGTTTAATTAGATTTGCCGCCAAATCGAATTCCATGTCCATCATTTCTTGTTCCGAAGTCTCTCCTGCATCACTACAGAGTAAAAAGGAGGTCTCGCCATATTCCAGTTTGATTACAATGGAATAATCAACCAGATCTTCATAAGCGCTGTTGTTGGGAGCTAAGAGGGTAAAGCAAGCATCACCGAGGGGATAAGATTGTCCCGGCTGGGCCAGTATAGGTTTGACATACCGGGCCAGCAATTTCATCTGCAAATCTTTATAAGTTTGATTCAAACCTTCGATCTGCGGCAAAATCATCCAGTTGAACTCATAGTTCCCCAGCAGTTCGCTCATCCCTCCGATATGATCTTTCGATGGATTAGTGCCTATAAGATATTCATACTTTTTGACTCCCTGTTTATCCAAATATCTTTTTAGTCTTACACAATTATTCCTGGTTCCGGTGTCGATGAGCATGGCTTGTTGGCCGTTTTTGATCAGTATACTGTCTCCCTGTCCCACATCAATAAAATGAACTTCCAACTGCCCTTCCCCGATAGGCTCAGAACCAGGCCCAGTCGGTGCTGAACAACCTCCCAAAATGAAAGTTGCCAAAAGGGTTAAAGTTAAGAGGGACCTTTTCTGCTTAGCTGGGCCAAGCAATAGATATTTAGTGAAGAACAACCCCATTAAAAGTGCAAAAATCATGGCTAAACTTGCAAGCATGTTCATCCCCTCCCCGTAAGCTATTAATTAGACACCGGAGGCATTAATACCTTTTATGGGTACCATATAAAATCTAAATCACACTAAAAAAACATAGCATTATTTTAAGATATTGGCCAAAAAGATGCTACCCCGGCTACAACAGTGCCGGGGTTTTTTCGCAATTTTTCTTAAGGTAAAAAAAGATTATTTGGCTGTTACTTTATTTAGTGAATTGACCATAAGCTCTACATCAATACCGTGAGCCAGGTCCCCCTGCTCCAGGGTCTCAAACAATGCTCCGCTGCATCCCAGACACCCCATCTGGAACTGCCCGAAAACTGGAAGAGTCTCAGGATGTTTCTCCACTATATCCTTTATAATCATATCCTTGCTAATCAATCTATACACCTCCTTAACAGGAAATATTTGCTTTTATGGTAATTCATGTTATGCTCCATGGCAAGGCTGGATTTGGGGCTAAGTTAAAAGAGCCCTGAGCTTATTCTAAGTTTGCCATTAATCAAGGTCCAGCTACTTTTCTACTCCGATAATAATGCTCTGCTCATCTGCACTGATATTTACCCGATCATCGGGTCCAATATCCCCGGCGATAATCTTTCGGGACAAAGCTGTCTCAATCTCCTGTTGAATAAATCTCTTTAAAGGCCGGGCTCCATAAGCTGGTTCATATCCCTTACGAGCCAGATAATCGAGGGCACTTTTGTCCCAGGTGAGAAGGCTGCGAACGGCCTGCCGAAAGCGCAAAGCCAGGTTATTCAGCAAGATTTCGGCAATCTTTTCAATCTGTTCTTGGGCTAAGGCATGGAATACAATAGTCTCATCAATACGATTTAAGAATTCGGGACGGAAATTCATCTTCAACAATCCTAAAACCCTTTGCCTCATCTCCTCATAACTGCCCTCCTGCTCCTGAAAATTAAGGATTTCCTGACTGCCAATATTGGAAGTCATAATAATTATAGTATTTCTAAAATCAACCCGACGGCCTTTGCCATCAGTTAGTCTCCCATCATCCAGTATCTGCAATAGAATATTGAAGACATCGTAATGAGCCTTTTCAATTTCATCAAAGAGAACCACTGAATAGGGTTTGCGCCTGACCGCCTCGGTTAATTGTCCCCCTTCTTCATATCCCACGTAACCGGGGGGGGCCCCAACCAATCGGGATACGCTGTGTTTTTCCATATACTCCGACATATCCAGACGGATAATGCTTTTCTCGTCATCAAACAAGGCTTCAGCCAGGGCCTTGCTCAGTTCGGTCTTACCCACCCCGGTAGGTCCCAGGAAAATGAAACTGCCCACCGGCCGGTTAGGATCTTTTAAACCACTGCGGGAGCGCAGTACCGCATCAGCCACTGCAGTCACTGCCCCATCTTGACCAACCACCCGCTCATGCAGAATTTGATCCAGGTGCATGAGTTTTTCCTTTTCCCCAGCTAGTAAGCGGCTTACCTGAATACCGGTCCAACGACTTACTACCCGAGCAATATCTTCCTCATCCACTTCTTCCTTGAGCAAATTACTGCCCTGTTTATTCAGCATTTGCTCCTCTTCTTCCTTGAGTTTACGTTCCAGTTCGTTCATCTGACCATATTTCAGTTCCGCGATTCGGTTTAAATCATAATCCCTTTCCGCCTTTTCAATTTCGATCCGACATTCGTCCATCTGCCGCTTTATTTCCCGCACCCGGGCAATAGCCTCTTTTTCTTCTTCCCACTGCACCTGCATGACCTGAGATTCGCCTCTTAAATCCTGTAGTTCTTTTAATATATTTTTGTGCCTTTCCTTAGAAGCTTCATCCTTTTCCTTTTCCAGGGCTGCGGCCTCTATTTCCAGCTGCATAATTCGCCTGGTTATTTCATCCAATTCAGCCGGCATACTATCTATTTCAGTACGAAGCCTGGCTGCAGCTTCATCCATTAAGTCAATGGCCTTGTCCGGCAAGAAACGGTCCGATATGTACCGTTCCGACAGCACTGCCGCAGCTACCAGAGCGGAATCCTGGATACGCACTCCATGATGTACTTCGTAGCGCTCTTTCAGCCCCCTCAAAATGGATATGGTATCTTCAACTGAGGGCGGATTAACCATAACCGGCTGAAAACGTCGCTCCAGAGCTGCGTCTTTCTCAATATGCTTGCGGTATTCGTCCAAGGTGGTAGCTCCGATGGCCTTCAGTTCACCCCGGGCCAGCATGGGTTTCAATAGATTACTGGCATCCATAGCCCCTTCAGCTGCTCCTGCCCCGATGACCGTGTGCAGCTCATCAATAAACATAATAATCTCTCCACTGGATTGTTCTACCTCTTTTAGCACTGCTTTTAATCTTTCTTCGAACTCGCCCCGGTACTTAGCCCCGGCTACCAATGAGCCCATATCCAGGGATATGAGCTGCTTGCCTTTTAGTCCTTCTGGGACATCACCAGTGACTATTCGGCGAGCTAGACCTTCGACTATAGCGGTTTTCCCCACTCCTGGTTCTCCAATTAAAACCGGATTGTTCTTGGTACGTCGGGATAGTATTTCCATTACCCGACGGATCTCTTCATCTCTTCCGATTACTGGGTCCAGTTTTCCCTCCCGAGCCAGGCTGGTCAGGTCTCGCCCATATTTTCGCAGAGCTTCATAGCTCTCCTCCGGATTATCACTGGTAACCCGCTGGGAACCTCGCACCTGTTTAAGTGAGACCAAAAGTACTTCCCGGGATAAGCCCACCTGAGCCAAAAGGGCTTTCAAATCATTCTCCCCTTCGGCTATCAAACCCAAAATTATATGTTCTACGCTAATATAATCGTCTTTTAAATCAGCAGCTTCTGCCTCCGCCTTGGCTAATACCCGAGCCAGGGCTGAACTCATATAAACCTGGCTTTCATAGCCATGAACCGCCGGCACTTTATCCAAGAGTTGATTTAATCTCTGCTCTAAGATAGCCATACTGATGCCGACCTGTGCCAAGAGCCGGGGAGTAATTCCATCTTCCTGTTTGATCAGTACTGCCAGCAAGTGCTTTCCACTGATTTCCTGATGGTGCCGCTGGGCTGCTAATTGCTGGGCTGAAGCCAAGGCCTGCCTTGACTTTTGAGTCAATTGTTCCATGTTCATTCTTTATCACCTCTTTTTAAGCGCTCAATCTCCTCTTCCAGTTCTTCGATTCTCTGTAATAGATCTACAATAACTGCTGCGCCATTAAAATTTATACCCAGGAAGTCCTTCAAGCGCAGCATTTTATAGAGACGCCGACAATCCTGGTATCCAATATGATTATCTTTGACCTCTATGATCCCTGATTCTACCAGGATATTCAGCAGATCAGGATGGATATCCAGTTCCGAGGTCGGTAATTGATCAGTAGCACTATGGTAATATATCCTTATCATTCTCATATCCATACCCCTACTTCCTGCGCAAGTCCATTAAACTGGCATACAATTTTTTTTCTTCTTCGCTTAGATCCCGCGGTATATCAATATTAATCAGCAGATAATGGTCCCCCTGTTCTCCTCCTTTTTTGGGCATGCCTTTGCCTTTAAGCCGCATTTTCTGCCCACTGCGGCTACCCGGAGGTATATTAACATTTACCCTGCCATCAATAGTGGCGGCACTTACCTTATCGCCTATAACAGCCTGTTCGGGCCTTATGGTTATCTTAGATTCCAAATCATGGCCTTTAACGCTAAAAATCGGATGAGGAGCCAGGCGAACCTTTAGGTGCAGATCCCCCTTACTGCCCCCTGCATAACCTTCACCACCCTGATTTTTTAATCTTATTATACTGCCTTCGCTAACACCGGCCGGGATCTTAACCTCCAGATTCTTTCTCTCTGGAATTGTTCCGGTACCACCACAGCGGCTGCAGAAACTCCGATCGATAATGCCTCTTCCCCCGCATTCGCTACAAGCCCGGCCGGAGCTGAGGCTGATAGAACGGGTACCTCCATGGTAGGCCTCTTCCAGGCTTATCTCAATCTCGCTTTCTATATCCTGCCCCCGCATGGGCCGAGTGCCAAAACCGCTCCTATCCGTACCGGCCGCTCCTCCACGGCCGGTGCCAAACAGGGTTTCAAAAAAATCGCTAAATCCTCCCAAATTGCCTGGATCGCCAGTACTATAATAGAAACTCCCTTCCCCCCAATCAGGTGGAGGAGTAAAATGCTCACCATTCTGCCAGTTTTTTCCCAAACGATCATATTTGGATCGTTTCTCTTCATCGCTGAGAACTTCGTAGGCTTCATTGATCTGTTTAAACTTCTCCTCAGCCTCTTCCTTTTTCTTCCCACTATGCAGGTCTGGATGCCATTGCCGGGCCAACTTTCTATAGGCCGCCTTGATATCCTTGGCTGTGGCATCTCGCTTTACTCCCAGAACCTCATAATAATCTTGGTATTGTACTGCCATTGTAAACAGCCTCCGTTATCATTCATTTAGTTCTCCTCATACTCGGCATCGATTACCTCTGCACCGGAATCACTGCCAGCAGTTGGCGATCCAGTTCGAGATAAGGCCTGGACTGCTGCCTCCAGCTCACTAATCAAGGAGTTTATCCGATCAACTCCGGCTTTTTCCCTAAGTGATTCCCGCAGTTCTTCCAGAGCCTTCTCTACTCGGGCCTTTTCTTGAACCGGAAGATCAGCCTGACCTTCTTTTAGCTGTCTTTCTACCCGATAAATCAGACCATCTGCTTCATTTATTTTTTCACTCTGCTCTCTTTTCTTATGGTCTTGTTCCTTGAATTTTTCAGCCTCTTTAACCATCTTCTCGATCTGGTCAGGTTCCAGATTAGATGATCCACTGATGGTAACGCTCTGTTCCTTTCCACTCTTTTGATCTTTGGCACTTACCTTCAGAATACCATTAGCATCTATATCAAAGGTCACTTCTATCTGAGGTACACCCCGGGGGGCCAAAGGTATTCCTTCCAGTTTGAACTGTCCTAAAGTTCGATTATCCCCTGCCATCTCCCGTTCCCCTTGCAGAACGTGTATATCTACGGCGGGCTGCTCATCCTCCGCAGTGGAGAATACCTCACTGCGTCTTGCCGGTATGGTGGTGTTTCTTTCAATTATTTTGGACATAATGCCACCCATGGTCTCCACCCCCAAAGAAAGGGGAGTAACATCCAGTAGTACTACATCTTTTACTTCTCCGGATAAAATCCCAGCCTGTATAGCCGCTCCTACTGCAACTACTTCATCTGGGTTAACCCCCATATTGGGCTTCTTGCCGGTAATCTCTTCCACCATTCCCTGCACGGCCGGAATACGGGTAGAGCCTCCCACCAGTATTACTTCTTCTATGTCAAGGGCAGTAAGTCCCGCATCTTTTATAGCCCCTTCCACCGGCCTCCGCAGTGACTGAAGAAAGTCATGGATTAAGTCTTCGAATTTAGCCCGGCTCAGCTTCATATCCAGATGCCGGGGACCGCTGGCATCAGCGGTGATAAAAGGCAGACTAAGGTGGGTTTCCATCATACTGGACAGCTCCATTTTTGCCTTTTCAGCAGCTTCGGTCAGACGCTGCAAAGCCTGTTTGTCCTTTCTTAGATCAATACCCTGCTCCTTTTTAAACTCATCTGCCATCCAGTTAACTATGGCTTTGTCAAAATTATCCCCTCCCAGGCGAGTATCCCCACTGGTAGATTTAACCTCAAATACGCCATCACCTACTTCCAGTATGGAGACATCAAAGGTTCCTCCCCCCAGGTCAAATACCAGAATAGTTTCATTTTTTTTCTTGTCCAGGCCATAGGCCAGGGATGCTGCGGTAGGTTCGTTTATTATCCGCAAAACATTTAAGCCCGCAATTTTACCTGCATCCTTAGTAGCCTGCCGCTGGGCATCATTAAAATAAGCAGGTACGGTAATTACCGCATCACTTATCTTCTCCCCCAGATATTGGGAAGCATCTTCCACCAGTTTCTGCAAGACCATTGCTGATATTTCCTCCGGGGCAAATAATTTGCCATCGGCGTTAAAACGCACAGTGTCGTCCTGACCTTTAACAATGCTATAAGGTACCAAATCCCTCTCATTGTCTGTTTCAGAATAGCGTCGGCCAATAAACCTCTTAACCGAATAAATAGTCTTCTCCGGGTTTAATGCTCCCTGCCGCTTGGCTACCTGGCCTACCAGCCTCTCATTGCCAGCCTTAAATGCAACAACCGAAGGTGTAGTTCTGGATCCTTCGGCGTTCACGATTACGGTGGGGTTCCCACCATCTATAACTGCTACAACTGAATTAGTTGTACCAAGGTCAATACCAACTGCTTTTGGCATATTGTCAACCTCCTTTTTATATTGTCAATAGCTTCCGTTATCGTACTCCTTAGCTGCCCTTTATGGCCTGCCCAATGATATCCAGAGTCTTTCTAAGAGGATATCTTAAGTACCATTATAGTAGGATAAGGGCTATTAGTCAATAAAG
>CAZPSR010000022.1:0-18342 GCA_964589135.1 uncultured Syntrophomonas sp. | reverse complement strand
AGCAACTCCACAAAATATGAAACCTGACGGGATCTTAAAGTGCCACGAGTTTAATACCTTTTTCACTAAAGTCACCTCCCTATTTTAACCTTAATTCGATCAAGCTATTATGCCGCTTCATCTTTGCCAAGAGCGCCCTTTTTTATAGTCTCAGGCAAGAATATGAGCGGTACTATGGCTAGCAAATAGGCAAATGCGGTTCCGCCAATAGCAAAGGTATAGGATGTTGCTACCGCAATTGCACCTAAGATCGAAGGACCAAAAAATGAAGCCATACGAGCCAGATTATAAACGCCGTTTACACCGGTTGCTCTTACATCAGTAGGAAAGAGTTCGGACATATAGCCCCCATAAAGCCCAAAAATCGGATAAGTAATGAAAGAATAGATCGGAGCAAACATTAACATGGCTTTGGGCTCTTTAATACTAACAAAGACCAATACCGCCACAAAAGATGCTGCTAGAGCAACATAAGCAGGTTTCTTTCTGCCAAAGCGGTCAGCAATGAAAGCAAATACGATGTAACCTAGTATGCCTCCTATGTTAAGAAACATTATATAATTCATGGACTTAACTATATCCATTCCCCGTTCCGCTACCAACCAATTGGGAATCCAACTCATTGCACTCCAGTAGGCTAATAGGGTAAACAGAACCAAACAGAATACCCCTATGGTGTTTCTACGAAGGGTTGTGCCGGTACGCTCATAAATTTCGCCGCTAAATAGTCTGGAGATGCTCCCCATTTTTAAGCCTGAATCTTTAGCCTGGTCTCTAGTCTTTAACCAGGCCTCAGTTTCTGGTATTATTACTTTTGCAGCTATGGCCAGAATAAATCCAACCGCACCAACATAAAACAATGGTCTCCATCCATATTCAGGCATAATCATTTTACCCAGCCAAGCGGATAACATGGGTCCGAAAGCAAATCCGGTTTGAATTACTGCCGAACACATAATTCGAATTCTGCTTGGCAACGATTCCGCTACCAGGGTATTTCCCACACCCCACTGAGCTCCTAACCCCAAACCTACAAGTATTCTTAACGCTAACATCATTTCAAAGCTATTAGCCCATGCAAACGCTATGGTAAAAAGAGAGTACCATACCAAGCAAGCTGTCATTACTGTAACCCGGCCATATTTATCAGACAAGATTCCTGAGATTAACCCTCCAATTCCAGCACCCAATAAAGGAGCCCCAAGAATTAAACCCATGGCAGAAGCCGGGAAATTAAATTCTGCTAGAATTAGTGAAGATGATACTGATACCAGCTGCCAATCCATAACATCGAGAACTAATGCTATCCATGCAAAAGCCCATACAAAAATCATTAATCCAGTCAATGGAGCATTTTCATGGGGAATGGGCATACAACGTTGATTAGCCATACATAAACCTCCTCTAAAACTAATATCCTCCGTATTACCAATTACTAGTGATCTTTACTACCCTGGAGTTTTCCAACTTACCGCATTTATTAGACCACGGACCGGCCTTTACCTGGATTATTTAATTTAGCCGGTTAGTACATATTTACTATCATCCCTCCTTACTTTCATTTGTATTAACCTTTTGTGCAAAACACATGCCAACATCAATACCCGGGAAGGTGCATCCTTGCGGAATTGCGGGTAAACCTGAATAGTTATTTTGTTTAAAATTGCTTCGTGGGATAATAAATTTTTAATCGTATCATATGTACACATTGACCGAACAACTAGGTCGTTGCCTATCGCTACAACAGTCTGTCAACCTTAACTAAATTAGATTAGGGCCTTTTTCAAGACCTCTGTAAGCTTATTTTAATGAAGTAGAATATTATTGGTTTATCAATAAACCAGCTTGGCCAAACGTTTGTTTTCTAGGAGAAAAATCGAAGGAGGGCTCCTTATGTCTCCCCCCCTTCTCCATGTTGACAGGTTATTTAGTAGATAAGGCATATTTGCATCAGGCTTAATTACTATCAACTCTCCCCCTTTTTATGATACTTAGGCAATTATTCATAGCAGATAATTTACTGCCTAGCCATCAGTTAAATACTGGTGAATAGCTCGGGCTGCCTTTTTACCAGCACCCATAGCCTGGATTACGGTTGCTGCACCGGTTACAATATCTCCCCCGGCAAATACTCCTGCTTTGCTGGTCTTCCCGGTAGCATCTTCTGCTACTATGTTGCCATGAGAATTTATACTTAAATCTGGTGTAGTCTGGGGTACCAGGGGATTGGGGCCTTGTCCGATAGCCATGATCACCGTATCTACTGCCAATTCATATTCAGAGCCCTTTATGGGTATGGGCCGCCTGCGCCCGGATTGATCTGGTTCGCCCAATTCATATTGCTGACAGATCATGCTTTTGACCCACCCTTTTTCATCACCAATAATTTCTACCGGACTGGTAAGCAGTTTGAACTGTACTCCTTCTTCCCGGGCATGTTCGATTTCCTCCAGTCGAGCCGGCATCTCCTTTTCTGATCTACGGTAAACGATGTAAGACTCTTCTGCTCCTAAACGTAAAGGAGTTCTGGCACTGTCCATAGCTACATTGCCGGCACCTATCACAGCTATTCTTCGGCCAATTCTGATTGGGGTTAGATATTCCGGGAAAAGATAGGCTTTCATTAAATTAACCCGGGTAAGAAACTCATTGGCTGAATAAACACCATTTAAGTTTTCCCCGGGAATATCCATAAAATATGGAAGACCGGCACCAGTCCCGATAAATACTGCATCATAGCCTTTGCCCAACAATTCATCTACGGTATTGATCTTGCCCACAACAGTATTACAGGCAATTTTAACTCCCAGGTCTTGAATGTTCTTTATTTCATGCTGGACAATACTTTTGGGCAGCCTGAATTCGGGAATGCCATAAACCAGCACTCCGCCTGGAATATGCAGTGCTTCCATAACCGTAACCTCATGTCCCAGTTTAGCTAGGTCAGCCGCCGCCGTCAGCCCACTGGGACCCGATCCTACAACGGCTACTTTTTTACCGCTGGTTATGGCGCTTTGCGGTAAGGCTTGGCCGTTTTCCATGTCCCAATCGGCAACAAATCTCTCCAGTCGTCCGATGGCAACCGGCTCACCCTTTTTACCCAGTAGACAAAGTTTTTCGCATTGGCTTTCCTGGGGGCAAACCCGACCACATATAGCTGGTAGATTGTTTTTTTTCTTTATTTTGTCAATGGCCTTTTGATATTCCTTCTGGGCAATAAACTTGATAAATGACGGTATATCAATGTCAACCGGACATCCATCTACACATAGAGGTTTTTTGCAATCAAGACATCGGGATGCTTCCAGCAGGGCCTGTTCCTCACTATAGCCAAGAGCAACTTCGGTGAAATTCTTAATTCTCTTCTGTGCGTCCTGGATAGGCATGATCTGACGATTTATTTTTGCTTTTTTTACTTTTGCTTCTGACAATGACATTCACCTCCTGAACCACAGCCTTCCATGGCCTGCTTTTCTTCCTCGACAAACATGCGGGCTCTGGTCTCCGCCAGCGACCAGTCAACTTGATGGCCATCGAACTCAGGCCCATCAACGCAGGCAAATTTGGTGGCCTGTCCCACTGCAACCCTGCAGGCTCCACACATACCAGTGCCATCGACCATTACTGGATTAAGGCTGACCACGGTCTTAATACCATAGGGCTTGGTAAGCTCAGAGACCGCCTTCATCATAAGCAGCGGTCCTATAGCCACCACCAAATCGATTTGTATGCCCTTGTCGATAATCTGCTTTAGTATATCGGTGACAAACCCCTTGTGGCCTAGGGTGCCATCGTCAGTAGCTATATAGAGCTTTTCACTAACGGTTTGCATTTCTTCAGCTAATATCAAATGATCTTTGCTCCGAGCTCCAATAACAGAAATGATATGATTATCTGCATTAGCTAAAGCTCTGGTTATGGGGTAGATTGGAGCAACCCCTACCCCACCACCCACACATACTACGGTTCCGTATTCTTCGATTTCTGATGCTTGACCCAGTGGGCCTACCAGGTCCTGCAAATAATCTCCAGATTCCAGTCTGCCCAAATCAATTGTTGTGCGCCCTACCTCTTGATAAATTAGACTTATAGTCCCCATCTCACTATCAAAATCAGCCAGGGTTAGCGGAATCCTCTCCCCAGTTTCATCTATTCTCAAGATAATAAACTGTCCGGCTTTAGCCTTGGCTGCCAGTTCAGGAGCCAATACTTCGATTTTTTTAATTGATTGGGCTAGTATTTGTTTATTCACTATCTTAAACATTCTTCTTCTTCCCTTCGGTTAGCGGATATATTAATTAAATTAGCAGGTTGTTTTCCCCTTTTTTCTACTATTCCTTGGTAGATGCTGTGTATACAAGTAAGAACTTCTTACGGTTCTTACTTGTATAATTCCAGCATTTATATGAAGAGGGGGAATAGTGAGATAACGTTATTTATAAAACGTTAATGAATAGGATGTGTACCTGTACCAAATTCCTACATAAGATATGCTTACCCATATTTTAGGTTTAGCAATTCGGCCTGCTCTAGGTCTGAACATGGATCATTTATAATAATCCAAACTTCCTTTACTTAAGCTACCTTAATAGAATTCCTGATATTACCATCCTTTGTATCTGCTGGGTTCCTTCGTAAATCTGTAATATCTTGGCATCCCTCATCAGTTTTTCAACCGGGTAATCCTTCATATAACCATAGCCACCATGTATCTGTACCGCATCTACGGCCAGTTCCATGGCTATATCTCCAGCATATAGCTTGCACATAGCTCCGAATTTAGGATCAACTCTACCGGCATCTATTTCTGAAGCAGCAAGTAGTACCAAGCATCGAGCCGCTTCCACCTTGGTAGCCATATCCGCCAACATAAAGCCGATAGCCTGGTGCTGTCCAATTGCTTTGCCAAACTGAGTCCTGGTCTTGGCATACTCGATTGATTCTTCCAACGCCCTTCTGGCTACCCCTACTGCTGCTGCGCCAATACTCATTCTGGTACGATCCAGAGTTTGCATGGCAATTTTAAACCCATCGCCTTCTTTGCCTAGTAAGTCGTGAGCGGGCACCTTTACGTCTTCAAAAATTACTTCGGCAATATGGGAAGCTCGATCTCCCAGCTTGTCTTCCACTTTGCCCATAGATACCCCGGGAGCATCCCCGGCCACTAAGAAAGCACTGATTCCCTTGTTGCCTTTGCTTCTATCAGTCTTGGCAAACACCGTGTACATATTTGATATGCCACCATGGGTTATAAAACATTTGGTGCCATTTAGTATATACTCATCCCCCACTTTTTCGGCTCTAGTCAACATTCCGGCCGAATCCGATCCGGCACTGGGTTCAGTTAGGCAAAATGCGGCTAATACCGGAGCTTCTGCAAATTGAGGCAGCCACCTGTCCTGTTGTTCCTCAGTTCCGGCTATGAGAATAGGAGTTAAAGCCAGGGAATTACCATCCCAGGCACCACTAATCCCTAAACAACCGAAAGCTATTTCTTCTACCAAAATCGCTTCTGTAACATGGTCCAGTTCTAGTCCGCCGTACCTAGCCGGCAGATTGAAATTCCATAGCCCAATATCAAATGCTTTTTGAATAATAGGCCAGGGCATCTCGCTCTTCTCATCGTACTCAGCGGCTACAGGGATAATTTCGTTTTTTACGAATTTGCGAACCATAGTCTGCATTTCTCTTTGTTCATCGCTTAACTCAAAGCTAATCATAAGCTTACCTCCTTGATTTAACTTCTACTGCAACATCTAAGACTAATCCATTGATATAGATAACAGTGCTAGTCGGGATTATTATTTGGCTCTGCTAATGAAGCCATCACCTATTTCGCCCTTATCCAACATGTCATTGATTTCCTCTTCACTAAAGCCCAGTTCTAAGAGCACATCTTTGGTATGCTGACCCTTAAATGGAGGAGGCAGTTCAGCTAGAGCTTCATATGCCCCAAATTTGATGGGGTTGCCAGCCAGCTTAACCTTACCGGCGGTTGCATGTTCATATTCCACCAGCATATTGCGGGCTTTGGTATTCTCGCTCTCGCATATTTGCGGTACTTCCAGGATGGGAGCTACTGCTACTCTTGCTCCGCGCAGCATAGTAACCATTTCATCTACGGTATAATCCTTCATCCAGTTATTTATAAAGGCGGTCATTTCTTCGATATGCTCCAGCCTGGCCGTATTGCTGTTGAATTTGGGGTCAGTAGCCATCTCTGGCATTTCCATCAATTGACACATATTACCCCATAACTTTTCATTGGAAGCTACGACACAGACAAAACCATCTTTACAGGTATAAACATCATAAGGACCTCCATCAGGATGCCGGCTTCCCTGTCGCTTGGTGGGTCTACCAGCTATGGTATAAGCAGGAACACTATTCTCCAGACAGGTGAATATGCAGTCTACCAGAGAAACGTCAATATGCTGTCCTTCCCCGGTCTTATCCCGGTAGTATATAGCCCCCAACAAGCCTATACCACCATACAAGCCGGCGATAACATCACCAATAGATGAACCTACCCGTAGGGGCATTTCCGGATATCCAGTGATACTGATCAAACCACCCATAGCCTGGGCTAACATATCATAGCCCGGAAGTTTGCTAAAAGGTCCATACTGTCCGAAAGCTGATATAGAGAGGTAAATAATATCGGTTTTTATCTTTTTGCAGTCTTCGTAACCTACCCCCAATTTATCTGCTACTCCGGGAGCAAAATTTTCAAATACTATGTCCGCATCACTGACCAATTGGTAGAAAATGTTCTTAGCCCGCTCTTCTCTAAAATTCAATTCTATACTTCTTTTTCCCCGATTAAGGCCAATAAAGTAGGTTGATTCTTCGGTGCCCGGAGCAAATGGGGGCCAGCTTCTTTCATTGGTATTGGGCCCAACTTCTTCAATCTTAATTACCTCAGCCCCCATGTCGGCCAGTATTTGAGTGCAAAATGGACCGGTATAAACCCTGGTTAAATCAACAATTTTTATTCCTTCTAAGATTTTTACTTGCTTATTCATATGGAATTGAGACCTCCTTGCTATTTTAGTCAATGCTTAAGCCATTTGGGGGTAGAGGGGCTGTAGCCCCTCTCCAAATTCGATCCCGCTTTATTCAACCCAGATGATAGAACCTCCACCCTGAGTTAATCCGCCACAAATAGCACAAGTTGCATATCCTCCACCGTTTTCCTTTAGATTATATGCTGCAGTCATCATAATTCTGGCTCCACTGGCAGTATTGGGATGCCCTACCGCTATGGCACTGCCATTTACATTTAACTTATTCTTGAGTTCCTGGTATTTGGCATCGTCGTTGTCAAGAATTGGCTGCTGGGAGACTTCCTTAACCATATCCTGATAAGGGCTCTTTAAGAATCTCTCATTGGACAACAGCTTGCATGATACTAAGGGTACGCAGGCAAAGGCTTCATTGATTTCAATAAACTTCATATCTTCTATACTTAAATTGGCGTCATCCAAACACTTCTTAATCGCAAAGGCTGGGGATACAGGCATAATCCGAGGCTGTAAGGCTATAGCCGAGGTAGCCACTACCGTATATAAAGGTTCGAATCCTAGTTTATCTGCAGTTTCTCTCTTCATTATTATTTGGGCTGTCGCTCCATCGTTCATTCCCGGTGCATTTCCTGCAGTACAGGTGGGATTGCCGAAAATGGGTTTCAATTTGGCTAAAGCCTCCAGAGTAATATCTGCCCGGTACTGTTCGTCTTTATCTAGAACCTTGCTAGATAACACATTTCCTTTTCTATCCTTTTTCTCAATAGTCAGGGGAACCATCTCATGTTTGAAAAAGCCTCTTTCCCAGGCTTTACCATACTTAAGATGGCTGGCATAGGCTAATTCATCCTGTTCTTCCCGAGATACTCCGTATTCAATAGCTACATCACCGGAATCAACTGCAACCGGGGCATAGTCTTTGTAACCCAGAGGTATAATCGGGTCTTCTACCATAAAGGAGCTGTGTTTCTTGCCTTCCCATCTCATATTTCTCAGCAGAAACGGTACAGTACTAAAGCTGGTTGCTCCACCGGTCATTACTATTTCAGCTTCTCCCAGCTGAATACTCCTCGAACCGTATTTAACTGTGGTCATGGCAGTTGTACAAGCCTGATCATAGTATAAGGATGGTACTTCAGCTGGAATACCGGCTTTTATCATGCTTTGGCGAGCTACCACCGGGGTATATGGGTCTTTGCAATTGGTAGTATCACCGCATCCCCACCATACCTCGTTGATTAGTTCAGGAGCTATGCCTATCCTTTCCATAGCATTTTTCATAGCTATTGCGCCCAGATCATATATATCTATATCCTTCATGGAACCGCCAAACCTACCAAAAGGGGTTCTTGCTGCACTTACGACTACAATATCTTCTTTACTTTTTTGAAATGACATATTTATATCTCCTTTCTAAACTATTATTGGGCTACCCAGCCGCCGTCTACACTTAGAACTACCCCAGTACAATAACTGGCTCCAGGTGAGGCCAGGAATAGAGTAGCAGCCTTTAGTTCGTCATCATTACCAAATCTGCGCAAGGGAATGTATTGCAACATAAGCTCTTCGCTTTTATCCAGGGTTCCCGCTGTCATTTTGCTAGGAAACCACCCTGGTGCTAAAGCATTTACGGTTATGTTATGTTCAGCCCATTTAACCGCCAGGTCTTTGGTTAAACCAGCAATAGCTGCCTTACTAGCTTGGTAGGCTACTGCATCCATAATTTCAGCAGAAGCTCCAACAAATGCTGCCAAGGAGGCCAGGTTGACAATCCGGCCGTATTTTTGTTTGGCCATTATCTGCCCAGCCTTTTGGGCCATAAGCCAGGACCCGGTCAAATTGGTATTGATTACCTTGTTCCACCCATCAAGGGGAAATTCCAAAGAGGGAGCTCCCCAGGTAGCTCCTGAATTATTAACCAGAATGTCTACCCTGCCAAACTCTTTCATAACCAGTTCATATAAGGCATCAATTTCTTCTGGTTTACTTACATCCACCCGGGCGGGTAATACTTTAACATCCAATTCCTCTTCCATTTGTTTAGCTACCTCTTGGCAGCGTTCCAACTTCCTGGCTGCGAGAACCAGATTGGCTCCAGCCTCTCCGAGAGCATAGGCCATTTGCAATCCTATGCCTGCAGCTCCGCCAGTTACTATTGCTACTTGTCCTGATAAATCGTAAAGCTCTTTAACGTTTTTCAATTTAATATCCTCCTTCCCGCCTCAACAAGTGTTTTTGTTTTACTCATAATCGTAAAAGCCTTTACCCGTTTTCATACCCAGTAACCCAGCCAGGACTCTTTTCTTCAGCAATGGATGTGGTTTATATCTGTCACCAAAATCTCTTTCCATGGTTTCCATTCCATGCATAGCAATTTCTGCTCCCACCAGGTCCAGCAGCTTGCAAGGACCCATAGGATGACCAGCACAGAGCCTCATGGCTTTATCTATATCCTCGGGGGAATTGCCTTCTTGTACCAGTTTCACTGCCTCATTCATTAGCACATCCAGTAAGCGGCTTACTATAAAGCCAGCAAAGTCAACGGCAATTGCAGCCTCTTTGCCGATTTTACTGATATATTCCAGAGTGGCTTCGGTAGTTTCATCTGAAGTCAATTGACCCCGGATAATTTCTACCCCTTTCATCAAAGGAACTGGATTCATAAAATGAATTCCGATTACCCGGTCTCCAGAATTGGTGGCACTAGCGATTTCGGTCACTGGGATAGCAGAAGTGTTGGTACCTAAAATAGTTTCGGGTTTGCAGTATTGTTCAAATTTAGCAAACATGTTCTTTTTTAGTTCCAGGTTTTCAAATACACATTCAACCAACAAGTCTGCATCTTTACAGGCCTCTTCTAAATCCGTGGTGGTCTTGATACGGCCTAATGCTTCATTCATCTCTGCTTCGGCCATCCTGCCTTTACTCACCATTTTGTCCAGGCTCTTTTTAATAGCATTGATCGCTCGCTCCAACGCCTTATCAGAAATATCATTAAGTACCACATCGTAGCCTGCGGCTGCGCTCACTTGGGCTACCCCAAGGCCCATAGCCCCGGATCCAATAATGGCTATAGTTTTTAGTTCCATCCCTCAACATCCTTTCTTATCTTTATTTTCCAATGAAATTGGCCTTGCGTTTTTCCACAAAGGCTGCTAGTCCTTCTTTGCCATCTACAGTGGCGAAGCATTGAACAAATAGTTCCATTTCGGTTCTCAGCGCATTTTCCAGATCTAAATCTGCACCTATATCTATTGCAGATTTAGCCAGGATCAACATTACGTTGGATTTTTTAGCTATCTCCTCAGCCAGCTTCATACTCTCTTCTATAAGGCATTCATGATTCACCACTCGGTTAACCAAACCAATCTCATAGGCTTTTGGTGCCCCAATCGTCATACAAGTGTATATCATCTCTTTTGCCCGCCCTGCTCCTATCAGTCTTGCTAATCTCTGTGTACCACCTCCACCAGGAATAATTCCAACATTAACCTCAGGTTGTCCAAACTTTGCTTTCTCGGATGCTACTCTTATATCACAGCACATAGCCACCTCAAGTCCGCCCCCAAAGGCAAATCCATTTATTGCAGCTATAGTGGGCCTGGGAAAACTGGCTATCTTTTGCTGGGCATCATAGACTTTTCTAACGAATTCCCTGGCTTCCAGCAAACTACACTGTGACATTTCTGCAACATCTGATCCAGCAATAAAAGATTTATCTCCTGCCCCAGTAAGAATGGCAACATCTACTTCCGGATCATCTTTCATCTGGACAAAAACATCCCCAAGCTCTTTAAAAACCTCAGAATTTAATGCGTTAAGAACTTCTTGCCGTTCTATAACTATCAGCATGATTTTATTTTTCACTTCGCAACGTAGGTATTTAAACTCATAGGACATTTGCAACACTCCCTTATCAGCCTTAAGCAGTCTTTTCTTCAGCATCTATTCTAGGCATCATAACTGCTTCCCCATCTACTACCAGTTGGCCGGTCTGGTTAGTACAGTAGGTTCGCAGCCATACCCGGTTTATTGCTTCATCCTTGTCTATCACCTCCACCGTAGCAGTAATGGTATCTCCGATATATACCGGCTTTATAAATTTACAAGTTTGTTTAACATATACTCCTCCGGGTCCAGGGAGTCGGGTTCCGAGTACATTTGATATAAAGCCTATGGACAGTATTCCATGCACTATTCTCTTACCAAAAATCGTAGTTTTAGCAAATTCATGATTTATATGTACCGGATTCATATCCCCAGTAACTCCTGCAAACATGATTAGATCTGCTTCAGTGATACTCTTACTAAACTCAGCTTTATCGCCAGTGTTCATCTCCTTGCATGTCTTACCTTTCACCGTTAAAGTTCCTCCTTCCAATTGCGTTCTAACGCTTTTTATTTTTAATAATTTGCAAAACGTATGCCAATCTTCCACGGTCTCTAACTTGCAATTACTGTGACGAGTGGCTAGAGCGACATAAGGCTTGATAAAGAGAGGAAAAAGGGAATGAGATTTTTAATCTCGGGAGTATCTGAGGCCATAATCTTTAAAGAAAGCGTACTGTTTCAGAACATGAGAAGAACATATCGAGCGTATCTTTTGAGTACAAGAAGAGCAATACGAATAGTAATTAGGCAGGCTTGTTGGTGGTTTTTCCGTGAGAATATTGGCGGGGCCTGATCTTGTTTTAACCATTTAATCGTCATTGTTAAATAAGGTGATATGTATGGTTCATATCTTCGTCGTTGTCACGGCTTTCTACATTGATATAGGCACTTATTGGCATAATACTTGCATATTGATTTGTGTAGGTTATGTGTCATTACATTCCTCAAGCTTCCTGGAAGATGGTAGAAAATCTCATCCAGGAAGCCCCCCTCCTTTATATATAGGTAAGATGATAAGAATCAGATTATAAAGGAATTAGCATAGTTCTAATACTGTGCCTAAAAATATATTCGAGTACATAAGGAGACAAATGATGATTCCATTCGCTCATTTAGAACGCTATGAAGGCAATCAAACCCTTTTTCAATGTGTAATGATGTCCGTTATCTCCAGCTATGCCGGAGAAGCACTGCACCTGCATGCAGAAGGTTTGCGGGGAACTGGCAAAACTACCATCATGCGAGCAGCTCGAGATATACTCCCTACCATTACTCGCATCAAGGGATGTATATATAATTGTGATCCTGAAAAACCCCATTGCCCTGAGCATCGCTATTTGAGTGAAGAGGATATTGCTGCTTTAGGCAACGAAGAAATATCCATGCCATTTTTGGAGATTTCTCATTCGGCCAAGGTGGGAACGGTAGCTGGCAGCATAGACCTGGCTCGTTTAACTGATATTTCCAAACCGGAGGCCCATCTCTTACCAGGTTTAATACCTCAAGCTCATCGAGGAATTTTATTTATTGATGAAATAAACCGATTGGCCGATACTTCACCTGAAATAACCGATATTTTATTAGATGTTATGGGAAACAAACCCGGTCACCTGCAGATCGAAGAGGCTGGATTGCCCGCAGTAGATATTCAGGTCCAGGTTTCAGTATGGGCCGCCTCCAATCCAGATGAAGACCCGGGTTCCTTAGAGGAAATCAGGAGACAGTTGTCCGACCGCTTTGACCTAGTGTGCTACATGGGACGTCCCCATTCAGTTGATACTGTTGCCCAGATTCTCCAAGAAAACTCCCACCAGTACAGGAAAGCTAATGGCAATAAAAAACATTCGGAAACCCAACCGTATGACAATCACTATCAACAGCAGATTACCCATCTGGCAGATCAATATAGGCAGATGGATATGCCGGATTTTTTGCGCAGTTTTATAGCCAGACTGTATATTAAACATAACCTGGAAAGTATTCGGGCTATTGAAGCTATACAGCAGTCAGCCTTGCTTCATGCCGTATTACAAAAGCGAGATCAAGTGATAATGAAAGATGTGATCCAGGTAATTCCCCTGGCCCTTAAACACCGTATAGATGGGGATAAGTTATTTAACTTGATTAATCACCTGGATAATAAGAAGGGATGGGATTCCATTCTGAGTTTCAAAAATCGCCCCAAGCAGGCATCAATTTAAAATAACTCGGGGTCTGACCCTGAGTTATTTTGGCAATTTTATTAAAATCGAAGGTGATTCGCATAGCAGGCCATTTCTATAGTAGATAAAAAAGCGAGTGGGAATATCTTAAAAGCTAAGTTGGTGGCAGGCTCTAGGGTCCTCTAAGGGTCAAGTCCGCAGTTGCTGCGGACAAAAACTTCTAGCCAAGGGAGGTGGGGTAAGGGGTAGTAATGCCACTACCCCGAATAGCGTTCCAAAAACCTCTTGGTGCGTTCCTCAGTGGGATTAACAAAGATTTCCGTCGGTGTCCCGTATTCGACTATGACACCGTTATCCACGAATAGAACATTGTCGGATACTTCACGGGCAAATTGCATCTCATGAGTTACAATAACCATTGTCATCTTTTTTTCGGCTAGGCTTATAATTACCTTTAAAACTTCACCGATAAGTTCCGGATCCAGGGCCGAAGTAGGTTCGTCAAAACAGAGGATGTCCGGATTCAAAGCCAGTGCTCGGGCAATCGCAACCCGCTGCTGCTGCCCACCCGAAAGCTGATGGGGATAAAAATCCAGCTTATTGAGCAGCCCTACCTGATCCAATAGGGCCCGCGCATTATTGTCTATATCGGCCAGGATCGCCTTGCGTTTGCTTCTGTAGTCTGGCCTTTCTTTGGCCAGCAGTTCACAGGCGAGGGTTACATTTTTTAGTGCAGTATATTGGGGAAATAAGTTAAACGACTGAAAAACCAATCCGAAATGCAGCCTTCTCCTGCGAATTTCGGCGTCAGACAGTGGCTTGGGATTATTGTCTCCATCAAATATTATTTCATTACCAACTTTAATTGTACCCCCGTCCGGTATCTCTAGAAAATTAATGCATCTTAAAAGTGTGGTCTTACCACTGCCGGATGAACCGATAATGGAGAGGGATTCACCTTTTTCTAGAGAAAAGCTAATATCTTCAAGTACCACGGTTGAGCCGAAACTTTTGCTTAAATTGTTTACCTCTAGTATAGGCACAGCATTGGTCCTCCTAAACTTTAAAATAGCTAAGCCTACGTTCAATATGGTTGAACAGCAGGGTAAGTATGCCACAGAATACTAGATAAAAGATACCCGAATAAAAAAGGGGCCAAATGATAGCTGCCGATCTTATATAATCTTCCGCCTCCATGATAATTTCCCGGACCGCAATTACTCTTGCCAAGGAAGTATCTTTGACTAGAGTAATTATTTCGTTTGACATTGGGGGAACTATACGCTTGATAACCTGCAGCAAAATAACCTTGAAAAATATCTGGCTCTTGGTCATACCCAGTACCTGACCGGCTTCGTATTGACCGCGGGGAATGCTTTGAATGCCGCTGCGGTAAATTTCTGAAAAATAAGCGGAATAATTGATTACAAAGGCAATTATGACCGCCTCCAGCCGCGGGAAAGCAGTCCAACCCCAAAGAAGGCCAGGCCCGTAAAAAACAATGATAACTTGCAGGATTAAAGGAGTACCACGGATGACCCAGACATAGGTCTTGGTCATCCATCGTAAAGGTGCTATCCGACTCATTGATCCAAACGAAACTAGTAAACCCAGGGGAATAGATAAAACCAGCGTAATAATAAAAATTAAAAATGTTATTGAAAAGCCGTCTAACAGTTTCTGGGTGACAACAACTAAGCTCATAATGGCGACAATCCTTTACCGAAAATAATGCAAGGCTGATAATTATATTAGTTGATCAGCCGTTCGCTCAGTCCGTATTTCTCGGCGATCTCGGCCATAGTGCCATCCTCCAGCAATTCCCGGGTAATCTTGTTGAATTCATCTACCGCTGTACTGCCAAGGCGCAATCCTATTGCATATTCTTCGGAAGTCAGATTAAAATCACTTATGACCGAAAGATTCGCATAATCCGTACCTGCTCCGGTCATTGAATTAGCTAAGGTAGAATCGACAACGGCAGCCTGGGCAGTACCAGCTTTAACCTCCAACAAGGCTTTAGTCTGGGCATCAACCGCAGTAAATATGGCATCAGGTAAATCGTTTTCAATTGCGGTTTGTCCTGCGGAACCGGACTCAGCTACGATATTGGCACCTTTGAAATCCGTCTTGTCTTTATACTTATCCACATCTTCTGAAGGAACAATGATGACCTGCTCGTTTATAAGATAGGGTTGAGTAAAGTCCATATTACCCCGGCGCTCTTCGGTTATGGTCAGACCGTTCCAAATACAGTCAATGTTTTTGGATTGTAACTCAATTTCTTTGGTATCCCAATTAATAACAATGAATTTTGGTTCAATGTCAAGTTTAGCGCAAACTGCCTCGGCGTATTCGGTATCAAATCCGATCAGTTTTCCATCTTTATCCTCATAGTTCATCGGTTCGTACGAAGTAATACCAATAATCAGTTCGCCCTTATCCTTAATATAAGTCCAATCATCTACCACCTGCTCATTGCCACCATTTGTTGCCTGGTTGTTTGGAGCGCAGGCACCAAGCGACAGGGCAATAAAAAGAACACATAAGATACCGACAATTCTCTTCATTAATAACCCATCCTCCCTATAATTATTAGTATAATTTAAAAAGTTCTAGGATATTATATCATATTAGCCGTCTATTGTCCTATATAGCCTGCTAAACTCTATATTTGACCAAAAATAACTCGGGGTCTGATCCCGAGCTATTAGACAGATATGACATAAAAGTAGAAAGGTCGTTCAAGGCCGAAAACTCTGGCATGTTTGCTTGGAATGATGGTTTCCATCATAAAGAATTGCGACTCCTGAAATCCAGCATCAAGTAACAGCCCCTTAAAGGAGCCGGGAGAGCAGCCAAAAAATACGGCATTTCCCATCAGTTTTTGAGCTTGCTGGAAATCGTGTTGGATGTGTGCAATTATCTCCTCCCGGCTTTTTGACTTCAACTGCCCAGCCAAGTGAGATTTTAAATGCAGATCCCAAAATACGGTTGGAGATGATACGGGCAGGGGGACCAAGCGGTGACCTAGCAGCAGACCCAGTAAAAGCAAAGCAGTACGGGTGGAAAACCCTAGTTTAATCAGTTTAAATCCGGCCCGATGGTTAATGGAAAAATTAATAAATAACCAGCTGATTACAGCTGCTGCCATCAACCCCATGGCTAAACAGTACACCTTTATGAAGCTTATTTGGAACAGCAGGCAAGGATATATAACCGCCGCCATACCGACTATAAGCAGTTGGAATACTCCTAAAATAATCAATAGGGCCGGTATAACACCGTAGAGATTAACCAGTTGCCAGAAAAACGGAATAATAGTCCCTACAAGTGAAGGAATCATCCTAAAACTACAAGCATAAATCAGACCTCGGGTAAGATGTCTTCCTATCAGCCTCATATCCTCACCCTCCTCCGCTTGTGATAACTAGCTCTCCCACCTTCAAAGATCTACCTTCGAAGCAGTTGGACAATTGCTAGCCTCCCATCAGATCAGCACCGTAATAGTATTATAGCTTACTGGGTATAGTATGAACAGATCAGATAAAGGAGGCAAATAATGAGCAAAATTATTGGCTATTTTAACGAAAGAGACACTGCGGATAAGGTAGCTAGGCAATTAAGGGAAAGGGGCTTTGAGGATAAGATATCTTTGATAGCTAGGGAAGATAAGAATAAATCTAGTCAAGAGAACCAAGATCTTGGGGATGGTGCACTAACCGGCGGAGTGTTAGGAGGAATCGCCGGTCTTGCCCTGGGAGTGGGAGCCTTGGCTGTACCTGGTATTGGTCCAATAGTTGCAGCTGGTCCATTAAGCGGAATTATTGCAGGAGCAATTACTGGTGGAGTTGCTGGAGGATTAGTGGATTATGGAATACCTGAAGAACGCAGTCAACATTATGAGCAAAAAGTTCAAGAGGGCAAGATCTTAGCGGTAATAGAGGCTAGCCAAGAGAAAGTCTCCGAAGTGTCGAATTTTCTAAAGCACAATGGTGCACTCGAAGTTGAATCACATTAGTAACCGGAAAATAACTCGGGGTCTGACCCCGAGTTATTTTTATTTCATCAAGGCTTTATGGTAAGTTTTCTTTCCTTTGCGTATTTTAATAGCGTTTTGCAATTGTGCTGAGCTAATATTACAATCAATTGATTCAACTTTAGAGTTATTGATGAATACCCCACCCTGCTTAATCAGGCGCCTGGCTTCACTCTTGGAAGGTGCCAAACCACACAAGACCATCAAATCTATTACACTGATAAGACCATCTTTTAATTGCTCCGCTGCAACCTGGGTGGTGGGCATGTCAGTATCATCGGTACCATCAGAGAAAAGAGCATGGGAAGCATTCTTGGCTTTTTGGGCTTCATCTTCTCCATGAATCAGCTTGGTCAGTTCAAATGCCAAGATTTCTTTAGCTTCATTTAGCTGACTACCCTTCCATTTGTCCATAAGGTCAATCTGTTCCAGGGGCAAGAAGGTGAGCATACGTATGCACTTTAAAACATCAGCATCATTAACATTTCGCCAATACTGATAGAACTCAAATGGAGAGGTTTTCCCAGGATCAAGCCAAACAGTACCCCTGGCCGTTTTGCCCATCTTATTACCTTCAGAATTCATTAATAATGTAATGGTCATGGCATAAGCATCTTTGCCCAACTTACGACGAATCAATTCCCTTCCGCCCAACATATTAGACCACTGGTCATCGCCGCCAAACTGCATATTACACCCGTAATTCTTAAATAGATAATAAAAATCATAGGACTGCATTATCATATAATTTAATTCCAGAAAAGATAAACCCTTTTCCATTCTCTGCTTATAGCATTCGGCACGCAGCATATTATTTACCGAAAAATGAACCCCAACTTCACGCAGCAGTTCAATGTAGTTCAGTTTTAAGAGCCAATCTGCATTGTTGACCATAATTGCCTTATCCTCACCGAATTCAATGAATCTTTCCATTTGTATTTTAAAACATTCACAATTATGCTGGATTATTTCCGGTGTCATCATAGAACGCAAGTCAGTTCGGCCAGATGGATCACCTATGTAGCCAGTTCCACCACCTAGCAAGACTACCGGTTTGTTTCCTGCCATCTGCAAGCGCTTCATGAGACATAAGGCCATGAAATGACCAACATGTAAAGAATCCGCCGTTGGATCAAATCCAATATAAAAGGTTGCCTTACCCCTATTAATAAGTTCTTTAATTTCTTCTTCATCGGTGACTTGGGCAATTAAGCCACGAGCAACC
>CAZPSR010000021.1:0-18868 GCA_964589135.1 uncultured Syntrophomonas sp. | reverse complement strand
AACCTTTTTACCCAGCCAAGACATCTATATTTCGGAATGGTACCCGGACCAAAACTTCTCCGTAGCCCCGACTCTTTTTGTCAGTTGCTATCAGCAAAAAGGCGATATTTATAGATCTTTACTCCAATTTGATTTAAGCAGTATGGCCAGTAACTGCACCATCGAGAAGGCCGAACTGTTGCTAAGTATGTATCGAAACGAAATACAGTCAGACTGTATAGAGCTTGGGGTATACCGAATATTGAATAAATGGGCTAAAGATACCAGCAGCTGGAATACCCAACCTCCTTGTAGCACCCTCCCGGACGCTTCCCTGATGATTAGCCCCCATACCCCAAATGGTATTCATTCCATAGATATAAGCGAATTGGTCCGGGGTTGGCATGAGGGATCAATACCCAATAATGGTCTATTCTTGCTGGGAAATGAAGATATGAACAATTTGCTGGCCTTTAGGAGCAGCGATTACCTATTGAGTAGTGACTGGCCTAAACTCTCCGTTAGGTTCATTGAGGGTATTCTAGATCAAAGAGCTATGGAAACCATAACCATTCCATGTTTACCTGGAGTTCCCATTATAGAATCCAGTCCCATTGCGCTGGGCCCCAGAGAAATAGTGACCTTTATGATTCATAATACATCTAGCTCGGATCAGGTCAAAGTGCGCATTCAACTAAGCTGTGAAAAAGATCCTGATGCCATTTTTTTCGACACCGGAAGCTGGCATTCCCTTAAACCCCAAGGATACCCAGGAGAAGCCATAGCCCTTTCCACCTCAGATGCAGCCGAATATGCCCGGGTGCTATGCTGGGGGGCCGGCGGTGAGAAGCTACTGATTTATCCCAGGAGTAAATAGGACCATTTATTAGCCGGATTGTTGCTGGCAATTGCAATCATTTCGCCTTTTTTGACCGCTTTGACTTGACAATGCTACTTGCTTGGATTATGATTTTATTGCCTTGTTCTTAACGCTTACTCCTTTTCGGGTAACGAAGTCCAAGAGTAATACCGGAAGGGAGTTGACTATTTCATGGAAGATAAGTATTTAGTGTGTAAAGATTGCGGAAATGAATTCTTGTTCTCAGCATCTGAACAAGAATTTTATGCAGAAAAAGGCTTCGAAAATGAACCTGGTCGTTGTCCGTCGTGTAGACGCGCTCGCAAACAACAGCGTAATAGTTTTGGTAACTCACGCGGCAGAGAAGAGCGTCAGATGTTTAGTACCATTTGCGCTGCCTGCGGTCAAGAGACTACAGTACCATTTGAGCCTACTGGAGACAGACCAGTATATTGCAGAGATTGTTTCCAGGCCAGACGGGCTAACAGCTATAGATAAGTAGCACATTAAGAGGGTTTGGTGTTTTAAAGCACTAAACCCTTTTGTTTTTTCGAAAACCAGAGCTGGAAAACCAACCCCAGATATGATAGGTGAAGGGGATAAATAATAATCGGAGACTGAACTCATCCCTGGGGGATGGAAATATCAGCCTCAATTTGGGCATATCTGGCCTTACCAGCCCGGGTTGGCTTAGACTTGGGCTACATGGCTTCGGGCTTACTCCTGGCTAAGCGCTCGCGCCTGACCTTGTCCAGAGTCATCTTACGCAGGCGCAGGGCACTGGGAGTGACCTCCAGCAGTTCATCTTCAGCGAGGAATTCCAGGCATTTTTCCAAGCTCATGATCATGGGAGGCACCAAACGCAGTGCTTCGTCCGCTCCCGAGGAACGTATGTTGGTCAAGTGCTTTTTCTTGCATACATTAATAGTAATGTCTTCTTTACGACTGTTTGCCCCCACTACCATACCCTCATAAATCTCAGTTCCCGGACTTATAAAAAGGATACCCCGCTCCTGGGCATTATACAAACCGTAAGTTACTGCCATACCGCTTTCGGAAGCTACCAGAGATCCCCGGGTACGTCCTGGTATTGGGCCTCGATAAGGCTCGTAACCCAAAAACACGTGATGCATTATCCCATTGCCACGAGTATCGGTAAGAAATTCAGAACCCAGCCCAATAAGCCCTCGGGCCGGAATACTAAATTCCAGCTTAATGCTGCTGTTATTAGAACTGACCATATTTCGAAGTTCGCCCCTGCGACTGCTGATTTTTTCAATGATGGTTCCGACATAGATCTCGGGAACTTCGATAAACAGCTCTTCTATCGGTTCTTTCACCATTCCCTCTTCCTGCTGGAGAATAACTTCAGGCCGGGTAACTGCAAATTCATAACCCTGCCGACGCATGGTTTCGATCAGAATGGAAAGATGCAACTCTCCCCGTCCGGAAACCTTGAAAGTATCCGGATTTAGTTCTTCCACTCTCAAGGCCACATTGGACAGCAATTCCCTCATAAGACGATCACGCAAATGGCGACTGGTCAGATATTTGCCTTCCAGTCCGGCCATGGGGCTATCATTAACTACGAAATTCATGGCCATAGTAGGTTCATCAATTTTCGCAAAATCAACCGGCCTTACGTCCAAAAGTGAACAAATAGTGTCCCCGATATTTATATTTTCCACTCCGGCTACAGCGATGATCTCGCCGGCTGAAGCACTATCCACCTCAGAGCGCTGCAGACCTGCAAAAGTATATAGGGCAGCTATCTTGACCTGCTGCTGATCCTTTCTGGGATTGCATATCACATATTCCTGCCCTTTCTGAATGCGACCCTGGGATATCTTGCCCACTCCAATTCGGCCCACATAGGGGTCATAAATAATGGAGGCAATCCCCACTTGCAACTCGGCAGCAGAAGACCCTGAGGGAGCTGGAATGTATTCCAATATGGCATCAAGTAAGGGCTTCATATTATTCGTTTCTTCATCCAAATGTCTTTTGGCATATCCATCCCGAGCTGAAGCCAGTATGATTGGAAAATCCAGTTGTTCTTCGTCAGCTTCCAAGTCGATGAACAGGTCCAACAATTCATCTTCAACTCTATCAATACTCACTCCAGGGCGGTCAATCTTATTAATCACCACCAGGGGTTTTAACCCTGCCTCTAAGGCCTTTTTCAACACAAAGCGGGTCTGAGGCATGGGGCCTTCATAAGCATCCACCAGGAGTAATACCCCGTCTACCATTTGCACGATTCGCTCTACTTCCCCGCCAAAGTCGGCATGGCCCGGGGTATCTACAATGTTAATTTTCGTATCTTGATATACAATACTGGTATTCTTGGACAAAATAGTAATTCCCCGTTCCCGTTCCAGGTCGTTACTGTCCAGTACCCGTTCGGGAACCTCTTGGTTGACCCGGAAATACCCGGATTGTTTAAGCAGTTGATCCACCAGGGTAGTTTTGCCATGATCAACATGAGCAATAATGGCTAGGTTGCGCAATGATTTGGGTAACATATGATTCCTCTCCGCTTAAATGAATAGTTAAGTGTTCTTGATTGATGTCATTTAAGGCACGTAGCAATTATAGCAGGGGAAACCGCTATTTACAAGAGCACTTGTCTGCTAACAAGCCGGACCTATACTGCTAATAGCAATAAGCAAGGCTGGAGTACCAACCCCAGCCTTAGAGGATATCCTTACCTATAGAGATCTATTCATTCTTCAATCATCTCTTAACAGGGAAATCTTCTATCATGCCTTCTGTCATCTCTTCTGTCATCTCTTCTGTCATGCCTTCTGTCATCTCTTCTGTCATGCCTGTCATGCCTTCTATCATCTCTTCTGTCATCTCTTCTGTCATCTCTTCTGTCATCTCTTCTGTCATCTCTTCTGTCATGCCTGTCATGCCTTCTGTCATCTCTTCTGTCATGCCTTCTGTCATCTCTTCTGTCATCTCTTCTGTCATGCCTGTCATGCCTTCGATCAAATTTTCTATCGAATCTTCGGTCATGCCTTTTCCCTCTTAACCTTCTATGGTGACGGGGCACCCTGATCAGATCGGGGGAAAGGGTTACTGCCGCTGCTGCCGGGGTTACGGTAATTACCGGTTTGTCAGCCTCATCCACTAATATCCTATCTCCTAACCTTAATTGCGGCCAGAAATCTGAATCGTGATATTCACGGCTGAAGAACCCCAGCAAACTGTCAAATGGTTCATCACATTTTACCAGCAATCCATGGTGATGGTCAAAATGCTGATGCAGGTTGATTTCCACCCAGCCAAAAAACCCGGGGTGGACAAGGGCTGAGCCTATTGGGGTTGAATCAACACGGGGCCTGGTGTTCCAGGTAACAGTCATTTCACTCCAAGGTTCCAAAACCTTAAAAACCAATAAGGTAATAGCACACGGTGCTTCATTGCGATATATTTTGAGACGAAGCTTGGAGTTGCGTCTGTGCCCGGGAGGACATGAAACATCATCATGAAATTTCAGCAGGGACTGATACTCATCTCCTGGTCCCTTATATCTATTGGTGTATAAAAAGGGTACAAGACCGAAGTTACTATTGGCATAGAACTGCGATATATAGGCATCTTCAATTGGATGAAGCAGTCTTCGAAACATCATTTTTCATCTCCTTTCTATAGGTCTGATACATTTTATTACCTTTGCAAGTAAAATGTTCCTAAGCTACTAAAGGTCAATATTGTAGAGAAGCAAGTATATTAATTAAATTCATCTTCTCCTCCTGGGGAAGTCAAAACACCTCCCTGATACCAATCAGAGAGGTGTTTGGGGGTGGAAGGTTCCTTTCCGCATATAATGTTTCCTTTAAGCAAGTCATCAATTGAAAGCCCCAGGGTAAGGAGTCGCCAGACTTGATATTAAAAAGGCCCCTTATTATCCCAGTATTATTGATCATGATTAAGAATAAAATCTGCTACCTTTTCCATTTCACCGAAAGTGAAGCGCTTAATTCCCAGGGGGAGTTCTGAATCAGATATGAGGGCTTCATATTCCCCCGGCGGAAATCCAGGGTCTTTTTGTCCTTCAGGTCTATACACCAGTATTTTGGGGCTTACTTCCGGTTTGAATCCTTCTACTAATATTATATCTATGTCCCTCATCTCTTGCAGTATTTCCTGCAGGGGAGGAATGGTGGTTAATCGCTGGTGGATAGTCATGGAATCTGGGCCTATTAAGACTACCCTGGCCGCCCCAGCCTGAAAATGCTGATAGGAGTCTTTGCCCGGGATGTCGATCTGGTAACCATGGGAGGCGTGCTTTACGCTTGCTACCCTTAGGCCCTGCTGGCTAAAGATCCTGGTCAAATTGGATATCACCGTAGTCTTGCCTGAATTACTATACCCCACCAAGCCCATAATCTTACTCATTGCTATATCATCTCCTTACAAAATCTCTAGGCTTTGACAATGCTGCAACCAGTTAGAAGCAATTCAGCAATTCCTAAGTGGATATTGCTGGTTTAATTAAATCACATTGGCCTGAGTATGACCAGCCTTACACTCCAAGCATATTTACTCATTTTGCCTAGTATCCACCGCCCCTATACTATTTCTTTAAGGAATGAGCAAGCTGGGGGCATTGGCCTTTAATTAATCAGTCCAGCCAGCCCTGTTTAGGCAGTTAATTTAGCTATTCAAAGGGTGGTAAGCAGGGATAGCTTGCTATATTATTTTATTAACTTCCCTATCACTTGGGTAGGCCAAGGGATTATTTCATTTAAGCAAAAGTGGCTCGGTACGCAACATAATTATCATTCCCCACATTGCTATCAGAACCAGGAGTTTAGCTGTAGACAGCCCACCATGTTTTGTGCTCTACCCAGTAAAATATGGGACAGGGGAAGACTAATCAGTAAAAGCAGGTGTTATGATTGGAGCACAATATACCACGCTTCACTTATTGCCCAAAATGCGGGGGGCTTTGGAAATTTTTTGGGATGATAATATCCCCCGATTAGGGTGTATTGACTGTGGCTATATTTTTTATGAAAACCCGGTGGTAGGAGTTGCTGGAATTGTTTTAAACCAGCAACAACAAATCCTCTTGGGCCGTCGGGGCAGGAGTAGGTACTCGGGATACTGGTGCATTCCCTGCGGTTATGTGGAATATCACGAGGATGTCTATGAGGCTCTTAAACGGGAGTTTAAAGAAGAGACTAACCTGGATATTGAGGTTTTGCATCCCTTCACAGCTCAATCTAATTTCCATGACCCAGACAGGCATAGTGTAGGAATATGGTTTTGGGTTAGAATCATCGGGGGCAGCTTATCGGCCGGTGATGACCTGGATGACTTGGGTTTCTTTGACCTGGATAATTTACCGGTTTTGGCCTTCCCCACTGACCGCAAGGTATTGAAAATGCTGGGCAAATATCTGGCAAATGAAGAGGATCTGGAAAGAGGCTCCCTTTAGGGTATCCGCTTAGGAATCCTAGCTTTTCAGGGTTGAAGAGAAAGGCAGATATTAACCCTGCCGCTTTTGCTTGCAGCAGGTGGGAAAAGGGGCTAGCTGGTCAGCTTGCTTAAGACCCGGATGCCAATGATTGTTTTAGGCCTTTTCTTTTAACAGCAGGTGTTCCAGCAAGATTACCATTATCACCCCCATGACAAAACCATTCCCGACCAGGGGCCGTAAGACAGGGGGAAGGCTGCTGAGCGCCTCACCCGGCATAAAGGCAATCAGAGTAGCTAAAATCAAGGGGAAACCTATAATTATACCGCTGCTGAAATTGGGCAGGGCCTTCTTTTCTTTAAGCATGATCAGGCTGGCAGCTATTTGAATGCTCATTAGATATATAAGGACACAACCGATGATAACCTGAGGCAAACGGCCCATATAATTCATGACCCAGGGCGAAAAGGACATTATTATCAATCCCAGGCCAGCCGGCAACAGCGGATAACGGGAAGCACAAAGGGTAGCGGCAATTACTCCCGGGCTCATAGAGAAATTCACCGGTCCTATCACTCCCATCCAACCTGATAAGATATTCCCCAAGCCGGTTAGACCCATTCCCCTGCGGGTACGTTTCTCTACCTGCTCCGCTTGCAGGAAACTGGATAGGGACTGGATGGAACCCAAATCATTAATGGAAAGAGCCAGGAAACACAGTAAAAACGATAGTAAAACCCCAGGTTCCAGCACCAAATTAAAGGAGAGCTCACTCCAAAATGGTGCCAAATGGGGACTATTTACGGCATTTAAACTATCTAGGGAAGAAGAGAAAATAGCATAGTAAGCGACGCTGCCCAGTAATATAGCCCATAGTACCAGGGTAGCCTTCCAAACTCCGGTTAGCCTATGCTCAGCGGCAAATAAGATGCTTACTATACCCAGGGTAAATAGGATATTGTAGATCAGGGGGATGGAACTATCCCGAGCTATAATCAGGTTCATGATAGTGGGAGCCATGGTAAAAGCTATCAAAAGCAGGATTACCACTACCACCCGAGGGGTAAAAAGCCCCTGTACCAGGCTGAAAAGCCCGGAATAAGCCAGGACCGCCAGAATCAATCCCCCCAGAAAGATAGCAGAATAGATGCTATCCAGGCTGCTGCCCTGACTGGCCAGAATTCCTATTAAAAGTACGGTAGACGGGCCAATAACCAGAGGCAGGCCATGGCCCCACCATATTTGAGCAATGAGCAGAACCCCGGTTATGAAACATAATTTCTGCAGGTATAATACTTGCTCCTGAACCTGGTCGAATTGGACTCCTGCAACTACCTGGCCTATAATGATCAAAGCAGGAATGGTCAAAGCCAGCCATTGCAGACCATAGGCCAGGGTCTCCAGGAAAGGCGGACGGTCGTCCAAGCCGTATTTCAATTTCATAAACGAAAAAACCTCCTGCTATCTTTACAAAATAGAAGCCAAGCACCATAGCAAAAAGCCTGGCAACAGACCCAAAGCTTTTTTTATTATACCCGCTATATTGGGGGGAAAACAAGGTAAGCAAGGTTGCTCCGTGCAGAGCGATAATATAATTAGCCCCTTAGGCTTCCGGCAACACCTGGAATCTTCCATAAAAAGTGCTGCCTTCTGACCTAAATTTATTTAAACCGGGTAAAATACCCGGTTTTTTCATGCGCAATATTTATATGTATTTTGGCCTGGCCCGTAGCCAGGAGGGGTTAGGCAGGAAAATATTTTCCGAAAATCTTTTTCCAGCCCGCATCAGCCCGAACATAATCTCCCTCTTCTTCACATCTCAGTACTTCATAGGTTTCCTTAAAGGCCTCATTAGCCATATCCCCGAACAAACCGGTTCTGGGTAGTTCCCGGTTGCTTCCCCTGGCATACCAGCGTTCCTGGTCATCCCTTTTTCCAGCCAGGTATTCAAAGAAAGCCAAAATCATACTACCATAAAACAGATAAGATCTTTCCCGGCCTTCCCATTCTTCCATAAAATTCATTACCATGTTATCCAAGAGCATACCGGGCAGGGCCACATCATTGGCCTGCTTCCAGGCTCTCATCATCCGGGCTAAATGCTTTACCTTCCCTCCATACTGGTAATTCAAAGCATTAATAGCGTTAATTTCTTTAATGGGGTTGAACTCATTCCAGCTGCCCCCATCAGCAATATTGGGATATAAATAATTGCCTTTCTCATCCGGAAAAGCAGGTATGATTTCGAAAAGCATTCCATCCCGGAAAGGAACCATAACCTGTCCCTTTTCATCTTCTTTTATGATTGTTTCAGGATAAACTTCATGGATGGTTTTTTTCAGTTCCTGCAACAATTGCAACTGCCCGTTACCCGGTAGTTTTTCTATCCGTTTGAAGTGGCTTGACGGCAAGACCACCATTATATTGAAGATACCCGTTCCCTTGGTAGCTGTACCCCGGCCATAGGAACCTATGAAATGAGCGTTTCCGCTGTCGAAACGGATATTCCTATAATCCAAGTTAACCTTTTGAACAATAGCTTTAAACCTCCGGTTAATAAGATTTTCATTGTCGATTTGCAGATTCGTCACAAATTTTTTGAATTTGTCCGGTACACTTAAAATTCTTTTAGCCATCTAAAATCCCTCCTGAATTAATAATATGTTTTTAGTATTATTTATTCAAGCCAGCGACAAAGAGTCTAATGATACCCGCTGCTAAAACAATAATCTCGCTTCATTCATGCCTATAAGATTTATATCCAAATGAATTTTCCTCTAATAATCTTATTATATTTTAGCAAATTTTGTCGATTGTTGGTAGCTATGCTTTGCCAAAATCGCAAAAAATTGGAGACCCTCTCCTTCTTCGAGAAAAGGCCTCCAAACCTGCTATCAGGTATTAAGTTATGGTTATGATGAACATTTATGCCTTCGCTATGGTTTAAGCCTCCATAAATAAGGCTATATCATCTTCCACCTCGCCTATGCTGGCAATGCCGAACTTTTCTACCAGCACCTTGGCTACATTTGGTGATAAAAAGGCTGGCAGGGTCGGTCCCAGATGAATGTCTTTAACTCCCAGATACAACAAGGCTAATAGAACTATTACAGCTTTTTGTTCATACCAGGATATATTATAAGAAATAGGCAACTGGTTGATATCCTCCAACCCCAGGACTTCCTTGAGCTTAAGGGCAATTACCGCTAAGGAGTAGGAATCATTGCACTGTCCAGCATCCAGCACCCGGGGTATACCTCCAATGAAGCCTAAATCCAACTTGTTATAACGATATTTGGCACATCCTGCGGTGAGAATAATGGTATCCTCAGGCAACTGCCGGGCAAATTCAGTATAATAAGACCTCTTCTTCATTCTGCCATCACAACCGGCCATTACAAAGAATCTCTTAATAGCCCCCGACTTCACTGCTGCTAACACGGTATCGGCCAGGGATAGTACCGTGGTATGAGCAAATCCGCCTATTATTTCACCTTGCTCAATCTCCTGGGGAGGTGCACATTTTTTAGCCTGCTCTATTATGGCGGAAAAATCTTTGGCTTTTCCCTCCTGCCTATCAGCCAGGTGTTTTATGCCTTCATAACCTGCTGATCCAGTGGTATAAACCCGATCCCGGTAACTATCCCGGGGTGGAATAATACAGTTAGTAGTCATTAAAATGGGACCATTAAATTTCTCGAATTCTTCATTCTGCTGCCACCAGGCGTTGCCATAGTTGCCCACAAAATGGGAGTATTTCTTGAATGCCGGATAGTAGTGAGCAGGAAGCATTTCCGAATGAGTATATATATCTACCCCGCTTCCTTCGCTTTGCTCCAAGAGTTCTTCCATGTCTTTCAAATCATGGCCACTGATTAGTATGCCGGGATTATGGCCTACACCAATCTTTACCCGGCTCACTTCCGGATGGCCATAGCAGGTGGTATTGGCTTTATCCAGCAGAGCCATAACTCTTACTCCGTATTGACCACATTCAAGTATCAGGGCTACCAGTTCATCGGCCGAAAGCTTATCCTCTAGGGTGGCAGCCAAACCTTTATGCATGAATTCATATACCTTTTGATCTTCGTAGCCCAGATTATAGGCATGTTCCATATAAGCAGCCATTCCCTTGATACCGTAAATCAATAGCTCCCGCAGAGAACGAAGATCTTCATTCTCCGTAGCCAATACTCCGACCTGCTCCGCCTTGGCCAAAAATTCTGCTTCATTATCTGCATACCATGTAGCTGCTTCGGGTATAGGGCCTTCAAAGGCTCCAGACTCCAAGAGCCTTTGCTTAAATTCCTCTCTGAAGGCTAAGCCTTTTTTGACTTTTTGGACTATGCGATCCCGATCAAAGTTGGCATTAGTAATGGTCATAAAAAGGGCATCCATAATGAAATGATTAAGCCGGGGCTCCATTATTCCCCTCATTATGCCCTCTTGCGCATAAAAGGCAATTCCTTTTACCACATAAATCAGTAAATCCTGCATTTTTGCCAGTTCTTCTGACTTGCCGCATACCCCTCTCACGGTACAACCAGTATTTTTAGCGCTTTCTTGGCATTGAAAACAAAACATCCCCATTAATTCACTACTCCTTTCTCAGGTATTGTGGATAAAGTCTATCTTGTTTGTCATGAATATAGTTTACTCCGCTCCTGAGTATAAGTCAATAAGAATTATTTGCTGATGGGGCCAAAATCCATCTTAGGGGGGAATCCTCAGTTAACAGCAGCTCAGCTGTTCCATAAAAACAAAAAAGCCCGCTTTCCCTTATGGTTAGAAAACAGACTTCTAGAGCTATTGTATTGAATGATTATCTTCCCTGCTTAGCAGGCTGGGCCAGTCCCATTTCCCGGGGAATACCATTTTTATTTCTACCTAAGATGAGGAATGGCAAGGGGGTTGCCGGAATGCTGGAGGATCTCCTATTCCAAATACCTGCCAATTCCCCTGAATCTTTGGTATCGCTTTACCAGCAATTCTTCCCTACTTAAAGCCAACAATTGCTTGAGATTACTCTGCAGACTAGCTTTTAGCCTATCTGCCAGCTCAGTAAAATCCTGCTGGGCTCCTCCAACCGGTTCCGGTATAATTTCGTCCACCATTCCCAAATCCTTTAGATCTTCAGCGGTTACTTTCAAATAGGAAGCCATCTCCTCAGCTCGGCTGGCATCCTTCCATATTATGGAGGAGCAGGCTTCGGCTGAAGCCACTGAAAATACACTATTAGACAGCATCAACAGTCGATCCGCTGCTGCCAGGGCCAGAGCTCCGCCACTGCCACCTTCTCCGGTTACTATTGCGATGGTAGGAACCTGCAGATGGGGAAATAACATTAGTACCTGGGCTATGGCCCAAGCCTGACCTCGTTCTTCCGCACCCAGGCCGGGATAAGCCCCAGGAGTATCGATGAAGGTTATTATAGGGCGTTTGAACTTTTCCGCTTGCCCGATCAAACGTTCAACTTTTCTAAAGCCTTCCGGATGAGGCATGCCGAAATTATTTTTCAGGTTTTCGTTGGTGCCTCTCCCCTTTCGATGCCCTAGAACACTGACCGGAGTTCCTGCGAAATCAGCTATGCCTCCGATTATGGCTCGATCGTCACCATAGCTCCGGTCTCCATGCAATTCTATCCAATCTTCAAATAAGTATTCTATATAATCCCCTACCACCGGTCTTGCTGAGTGACGACTTAGCAAGACCTTTTCCCAGGGACTCAGATTACCATATTTAATGCCCCTGATATCTTCCATCTTGTCTTCCAAGCGCTTAAATTCCTGGCTCAAATCAAAGTCCATATTCTGGCTCATTTTTTTAAACTCCAGGAATTTCTGCTGTAGGTTTCTATATTTTTCTTCATAATCAAAATGTCTTTTAACCATGTTTTTCGCCCCCATGCAGCCTCAATAAAAGTTCCAGGGTTTCTTTAAGCTGCCCCCGCTCCACGATAGAGTCCACCATTCCGTGCTGCAGCATGAATTCAGCCTTTTGAAAGCCAGCCGGCAGGGTTTCACTAATAGTCTGCTTTATTACCCGGGGTCCAGCAAAGCCAATCAAGGCACCTGGTTCAGCCAGTATTATATCGGCCAGGGAAGCAAAACTGGCTGATACCCCTCCAGTAGTGGGGTTAGTAATTATGCTTACATAGAGCAATCCTTCTTGATGGAATCTGCCTAGTACCGCAGCGGTTTTGGCCATTTGCATCAGAGAAAGCATTCCCTCCTGCATCCTGGCCCCCCCTGAGGCAGTACAGAGAATAAGAGGTAAATTTAAGTCCATCGCTCTTTCCATGGCCCGACAGACTTTTTCCCCTACCACTGAGCCCATACTTCCCATCATAAATCTGGTATCCATTATACCCAGAACACAGGAATAACCTCCTACCGTAGCCTGCCCGGTAATCAGAGCTTCACTAAGCCCTGTTTCATTCATGGCTTGGGTCAGCTTTTCATCATACCCCGGAAACTCTAGAGTGTTGATGGACCTTAGATCAGTATCGAATTCTCTAAAACTGTCCGGATCAGCTATTAATTCTATTCTTTCCCAGGCATTAAGGTGAAAGTGATAATGGCAATGAGGACAAAGCTTATACTTCTCTTTTAACTCCAGTTCTGTTACCCACCCTGAACAAGAGGGACATTTAGGCCCTAGCCCATTGGGAACTGCTGGGTCCAAAGGTCCGCGGCTGCTGCTGGGAATAGGTATTAATTTTTGTTTGCCAAAGGTGCTTTTTAACATAATTAAGCTGGACTCTCCTCTCTTGGAGTCAGGGCAAAGATAAATTGGCCTCCACAAACGACTTGCTGTTCTACTCGCACCTCTCCCTGACCTTGGCCCACATTTCCTCTCAGCTTGATCAACTCAGTCCTTATGGTAAGAGTATCTCCCGGAACCACCAGGCGCTTAAAGCGTATTCGGTCTACCCCAGCCAGGTAAGCTAGTTGGCCCTGAAAGGATTCATCAGCCAAGAGGGCACAGGCTCCAACCTGGGCCATGGCTTCGATCATGAGTACTCCCGGCATAACCGGCTGTCCGGGAAAGTGACCGGCAAAATAGGGCTCATTTATACTTACGTTTTTTATGCCTATAGCCATTTTCCCCGGTATTAACTCCTCAATGCGGTCCACCAGGAGAAAAGGGTAACGATGAGGCAGAATCTTCATTATTTCCTGAATGTTCATATATAGTAGCTCCTAATCAAGTTTTCTTACCACTAGAGCAGCGTTATGCCCTCCAAAGCCCAGAGAGTCGGAAATAGCTGTCCTGAGCTCTTGCTGCCTGGGCTGAGCCGGAACATAGTCCAAATCGCATAGGGGATCTGGATCACTAAGGTTGATCGTAGGAGGTGCGGTATTATGGATTAGAGCCATTACCGTAGCAATCAGCTCCACTGCCCCTGCCGCCCCCAACATATGTCCATGGGCCCATTTAGTTGAACTTATCAGCAATTTCTGGCTATGGGCAGCAAATACTTCTTTCACCACCGCTGTTTCGATCTGATCATTAAGACTGGTTCCGGTTCCATGAGCATTCATATAATCAATATCCTGGGGCTGCAATCCGGCCTGAGCGATAGCGTTGCGAAAAGCCAGGGCTGCTCCTTTTCCATCTGGATCAGGCTGCACCATGTGGCAGGCATCTGCGCTGCTGCCATAGCCAATCAATTCGGCATAGATGGTAGCCCCCCGCTCTAAAGCGTGCTCCATTTCCTCCAGAACGAGAACACCTGCGCCTTCTCCCATAACAAATCCATCCCGTTTGCGGTCAAATGGTTTACAGGCCCGGGGTGGATCGTCATTGGCAGTAGAGAGGGCTTTCATGGCACAAAACCCTCCTATTCCCAAGGGGGTAATTGAGGCTTCGGTACCGCCGGCAATCATCACATCGGCCTTGTTATCCCGTATGGTCTGGAAAGCATCTCCAATGGAATGGCTGGATGATGCACAGGCGGTAACCGTACAGCCGTTGGGTCCCATGGCACCCAGCATAATGGAAACCTGTCCGGCGGCCATATTAGCAATCATCATAGGAATAAAAAACGGACTGATTCCAGCTACCCCTTTCTTAATAAATGCATGGTGCTGGCTTTCCAAGGTCCCTATCCCGCCTATACCTGATGCTACCCATACTCCGGTACGGGTACGATTAGCATCATTAATGGTCAAAGCAGCATCTTCGACCGCCATCCGGGCTGCCGCGCAGGCAAATTGGACAAAGAGATCCATGCGCCGGGCATCTTTGCGAGGAATGTAATCAACTGCCTGAAAGCCTTTTACCTGGGCTGCGATTTTAGTGGGGAAATCCTCGACTGGAAAACGGTCAATCTCCGCTACTCCACTACGCCCGGTTAAAAGACTGCTCCAGAATTCTTCTTTGTTCAAACCAATAGGGGAAACAACGCCCATACCGGTTATAACTACTCTGCGTTCGGGCAAACTTTATCACCTCTGCCTTAATTATTTGGTGTAACCATTCCCCTGTTACACCCCTGGTTACACCTAAGCGGTTTATAATCTGGCTTCTACATATTTAACTACATCAGCAACCTTCTTCATTTTTTCGGATTCTTGTTCAGGAATCTGCATATTGAATTTTTCTTCCAGAAGCATCAACATCTCTACAATATCCAGGGAATCCGCTTCCAAATCGTCTGCAAAACTGGACTCGGGTTGGATGTCTTCCTCTGGAATGTCCTTAATCTCGGCAATAATCTTTCTTAGTTCTTCAAAGACCAACATGGATAAATTCCTCCTTAATTTTCTTTTTTATGATCCCGGCCTACATTGAACCGACTCGGTATATTATAGGGAGCTTAGGCCCCCATCCACTCGAATCACAGTACCGTTTACATAATCAGCCCGGGGGGAAGCCAGAAATGCCACCACTCCAGCTACATCAGCGGGAGTTCCCAGCCGGCCCAGGGCAATGCCTTCAGCTATGCGAGCCCTTTGTTCCTCATTCAAAGCTGCCGTCATATCCGTTTGTATATAACCGGGGGCAATCAAGTTAGCGGTAATGCCCCTGCGGCCATACTCCTTGGCTAAAGAGTAGGTTAAACCCAGAAGCCCCGACTTGGCTGCGGCATAATGAGCTTGACCCGCATTGCCTGCTAAGCCCACTACCGAAGAAATGTTTATTATTCTCCCATAGCGTTTACGCACCATAGTCTTCAAAGCCAGGCGGCTGCATAAGAAGGCCGATCCCAGATTGCTGTCCATGGTTTGCTGCCACTCTTCATCACTAATCTTCAGCATTAACTGATCTTTGTTTACCCCGGCATTATTAACTAGTACATCTACCTGTCCAAAGGCATCAATGGCAGCACCAATAAGCTCTTGGGCTCCGGCTGAACTGCTCACATCAGCCCCGACCATAATGCCCTGGCCGCCCTCAGCCTGGATCATTTCCAGTACTTCTTCTGCTCCCTGCTTGGCCTTATGGTAGTTGACCACTACCTGGTATCCTTCCCGGGCCAACTCAATAGCTATGGCCCGGCCAATTCCCCGGGAGGACCCGCTTACTACTGCTACTCTGCTTTTCATAACGACTTCACCTTTTCCACGGTTTTTTCTAAACTTTTAAGATCATGGACTTGCCCCAGTACCCGGTTTCGATCTATTTTCTTAATTAATCCGGATAAAGTAGAACCTGGACCCAATTCAATAAAATAATCCACCTTCTCCATCATATACCTTATACTCTGTTCCCAGAGCACTGGTGAGCAAACCTGGGCCTGCAGCAGCTCAGGCAGGTCCTGAGCCCGGTTTTCCCGAGCATTTACATTACTTACTACCGGCACCCGGGCTTCTTGCCACTCCACCTGCTCCAGCCAGGGCCTGAGCTTGAGTGCTGCATCATATAAAAGCGGGCTGTGGGCAGGCACACTCACCCTCAAGGGGATTACCCGGGCTCCAGCTTCCTGGAGCCGGTTCCTGACACTTTTTACTGCTTGAGTATCACCGCTTATGACTAGCTGACCCGGGCAGTTATAGTTGGCAATATCCACCGCCCCGGCTTCTTGCCCACATAGATCTTTAATCAGCTCAGGCTTTAACCCAAACACGGCGGCCATAGCTCCCTGCCCTAGAGGTACCGCTTCCTGCATCAGAACTGCCCGTTTCCCTACCAGGGGCAGCACCTGCTCCAAAGAAATGGCTCCGGCTGCGGTCAAGGCGGTATACTCGCCCAAACTCAACCCAGCCATCATAGTAGGTAAAAATCCCATTTGCTTAATGGCTTCATAGGCTGCCAATCCTGCCACTAGCAGAGCTGGCTGAGCATAAACCGTCTGGTTCAAAGTATCCTGAGGCCCTTCAAAACACAAGGAACTCAGCTGATATCCAATCCACTCATCAGCTATCCGGAAGATCCTAGCTGATTCTGGGAAATTGTCATATAAGTCTTTTCCCATGCCCACCTGCTGAGCCCCCTGACCGGGAAATACATAGGCTATTGCTGGCATCTAAAATCCCCCCATTGTTCTTTTATTCTGGCCGCCCCTTGTATAATATCCAGTACTATTTCTTCGGCTGTTTGAATGTCACCTACCAAGCCGGAAATCTGGCCGGCCAGTACCGAGCCAAATTCCACGTCCCCTTCTACTGCCGCTGCCGGGTATTTGCCCCGACCCAGCTGCTCCAGCTCTCCCTCATGCAAACCCTGGGCCTCAGCCAACAGATACTGACGAGTAAACTTGTTATGTATAGCCCGCACCGGATGGCCGGTACTGATCCCGCATACTACCGTGGCCCGGTCTCGGGCTTTAATTATCTTTTCCTGGTAGGCCGGATGCACATTACATTCCTGAGCACATACAAACCTGGTGCCTACCTGAACCCCTTGGGCCCCTAGAGCCAGGGCAGCCATAAAACCTCGGCCATCAGCAATACCTCCGGCAGCAATAATCGGTATATCAATGGCATCGGCTACCATGGGGACCAGGCACATAGTGGTCATTTCCCCCACATGTCCCCCTGACTCCATTCCTTCTACAATCATGGCATCTGCTCCCAGCCTGGCTAACCTGCGGGCCAGGGCCAGGGAAGCTACTACCGGCACTACCCTTATATTTTCCCTCTTGAGTTTTTCCATAAAAATCCCGGGATTTCCTCCTCCAGTAGTTACCACCGGAATCTTTTCCTGCACTATTAGCTCTGCTATCTCCTTAACATGAGGAGAGGCTAACATTAAATTAACCGCAAATACCCGGTCAGTCATCCTACGAGCAATTTCTATCTCTTGCTTTAGCCAGCCGGCATCCGCATTACCAGTGCCAATAACCCCCAGACCTCCGGCCTGGGATACGGCCGCCGCCAGCTGCCCTCCTGCAATCCAGGCCATAGCCCCCTGTAAAACCGGGTATTTAATATCCAAGATATCACACACGCGAGTGCTGAACATACTAGTTTTCACTCCCCCACCGCAACAGTACTCCCCCATAGGTTAAACCAGCGCCAAAGGCCACCATTAAAACCAGATCTCCTGCCTTCAATCTTCTCTCTTGAACCGCCAGGGATAAGCCTACCGGCAAACAGGCGGCTGAGATATTGCCATAGCGGTCAACGGTAACCAAAGTTCTTTCCTCTGGTATTTCCATCCTTCGCATAGCGGCTTTGATAATACGCAGGTTTGATTGATGAGGAATAAAAAGGTCAATATCTTCTGCCTTATAGCCGGTCATAGCCAAAATTTTGTCACTTACTTCGGCCGTAATTTTGGTGGCAAAGCGAAAGATCTCATTGCCGTTCATTTTCAAGAAATGCAGGCCTTGATCCAGGGTACTAGGACTCGCTGGTCTAGCCGCAGCCCCGGCTGGTATGCAAAGATGCCCGGCCCCCTGTCCATCCGCCCCCAGATAACTGGCTATGATACCTGCCTCCGATTTGCCCCGGCCTAACACCGCCGCTCCTGCTCCATCTCCGAATAGTACACAGGTAGCTGGATCGCTGTAATCTATCACCCGTGATAGAGCCTCAGCTCCGATAACCAAAACATATCGGTATTGAGGTGACAAGAGGAATTTCTCAGCAACCGTCAGGGCATAAACAAAACCGGTACATCCAGCCCCCAAATCAAAAGCTGCTGCATTCCAGGCCCCCAGTTTTTCCTGTACTACACAAGCAGTGGCTGGAAAAAGCATATCAGGGGAAGCAGTAGCCACAATGATCAGATCCAAATCCTGGGCCCCAATGTCCGCACTCTCCAGAGCCATTACTGCCGCTTGGTAAGCCAAATCAGAAGTTGTTTGCTCTGCATCAATTATCCTTCTTTCTCGAATACCGGTTCTCTCCAGAATCCACTTCTCACTGGTATCAACCATCTGTTCCAACTCTTTATTATTCAGTATACCTTGGGGCAAGGCATGCCCTATCCCCATTACCTGAGCTCTCATTCAAGCACCACCTTATGGTTTTTACTGCTAATTTTATTGACCACAGTTTGTGCACATATATTCTTTATAGGTTATTAAAGCAGTATTCATTATAATTGTCAATGCCCTTTCCATTATTTAGGGGATTTGACAATTGTTTTATTAGGTTTTAATATTTTGGATAAATTATTCATCATGGGCTATTATTCTTGATATGAAA